>PMCG01000253.1:0-6198 GCA_003155335.1 Acidobacteriota bacterium | reverse complement strand
GCGGCAGCGGCACAGCCGATCGAGACAGCGGCGCGCTTCGTGCTCGTCGGCCCGGCAGTGGCTGCGCTGGCGCTGAGCGTCGCCGTCTTGGCAGGACTGTCGCGCTGCGAGACGGAGGTCCTGCCGGCCGCGGTTGCGCGTGCTCTGCGCGTGCGCCTGAGCGTGCTTCTGGCAGCGGACGCAGCGCTCGCACTCGTCTGCTCCAACCACGCGAGCGCCATGACGCTCGCACTTGCGGCTATCGAGATCGGAATTGCCGCTGGCCTGGCGCTGTCAGGCAGCGCGCGTGGCCTGGTCGCGACCGGCGTCGCGGCCTTTCTGGCGCACGCTGCGCTGGTCTGGCGCCTCATGCCACCGGCCGCAGCGCTGCCGGGCGACTCAGCCTGGGTGCCGCGCGTGCTCGATGCGCTGTTGGCGGGCGCGATCGGCGGACTGTGGCTGGCGCTCTTCTTCTGGCGCCTCGACCGGAGGCCGCCTCCGCCCCTGCTGCCGCGCATCGACGACCCAGTCGCTGACCTGGATCGCGCGGCTGCAAAGCCGGCTCGTCCATGATAACTTTCGCGGTTCGTGCGCGCCGTGCGACGCACTCGAAGGAGAGAGATCGATGAAGAAGTACGTCATCATGGGCGTTCAGGGCAGCGGCAAAGGCACTCAGGCCAAACGCCTCGCCGCAGAGCTCGACCTGATCCACATCAGCGTGGGCGACCTGTTCCGCTGGCACATTCAAAGCCGCACNNGACTGGAATCACGGCTTCATCCTCGACGGGTTCCCGCGCAACGAGCCCCAGGCCCAGTTCTTTCTCGAGCGCTACGACGTCGACGCCGTGATAGTGATCGAAGTGCCGGACGACGTGGTCTACGAGCGCATGCTCGCGCGCCGGCTGTGCTCCACCTGTGGCCGCGACTACAACCTGCTGTCGAACCCGCCTGCCAAGAAGGACGCCTGCGACTGTGGCGGCAAGCTGGTGCAGCGCGCCGACGATCAGCCGGGGCCGATCCGCGATCGCATCAAGGATTACCGCAGCGTCACCCAGCCCGTGATCGACCTCTTCAAAAAGAAGGAAAAGGTGGTCGTGGTCGACGGCACGCAGCCGATCGACAAGGTCTGGGACGGGATCCGGCAGGGGCTCGGCCTCGCCAAGCGTTAGGGCGTCCCACGGTTGCGCCGGACAGCGCGCGGCGCACTTGATCTGATCGTCGTTTGCCGCTAAGGTTTGGCGCTTCTTCGGGGCAGTCGGGCCGCTCCGCTCTTCATCACTGCGATGCTAAACGGTCAACGCGTCATCGTCGTCATGCCCGCCTACAACGCGGCCCTCACCCTCGCTAACACGTTCAACGAGATCGCGCACGACGTCGTGGACGAAGTGCTGCTGGTCGACGATGCCAGCGCCGACGCTACCGTGCGCGTGGCGCAGGGGCTGGGCATTCGCTGCGTCGTGCATCCCGAGAACCGCGGCTACGGGGCCAATCAGAAGACCTGCTACGCGCAGGCCTTGGAGCTCAAGGCCGACATCGTGGTCATGCTGCACCCGGACTATCAGTACCCGCCCAGCCTGGTGACGGCCATGGCCGCGATGGTCTCGTCCGGTCAATATGACGTCGTGCTCGGCTCGCGCATCCTCGGCGGCCGGGCGCTGCGCGGCGGCATGCCGCTGTACAAGTACGTGTCGAACCGCATGCTGACTCTGGTCGAGAACTGGCTCACCGGCGCCAAGCTCTCCGAGTATCACACCGGCTACCGCGCCTTTCGCCGCGAGGTGCTCGAACGCCTGCCGCTCAGCGCGAACTCGGACGATTTCGTGTTCGACAACCAGATGCTCGTGCAGGCGTTGGCCTGGGGCTATCGCATCGGCGAGATCTCCTGCGCCGCGAGCTATTTCCCCGAGGCCTCGTCGATCAACTTCCGCCGCAGCGTGACCTATGGCCTGGGCGTGCTCTCAGCGGCCGTGCGCTATCGGCTCTTTCGTTGGGGATGGCGCGATCAGGCCATCTTCCACGGCGCACCGTAGCGACGCGCGGCTGGTGGGGTGCCGCGTGGCACCGCCTCATCAGGGCAGCGGGCGCAGCCGGAGGTTGCGGAACCACACCGGATGGCCCTCTGCCTGGAGCGCGATGTGGCCGAAGCTGAGCTGTAGCGGGAAACCGGCCGCGAGCAGCCGCTGCGCGTCCGGGTCGCGCGGATCGAGCTGCGGGCGCTGGTAGCGCAGCACCTCCACCCCGTTCACGCGATGGATCACTTCGTCGTTCCCGCGGACCTCGGCTTCAACCGCGACCCACTCTCCCAGCGGATAGAGCTTCGCAGTCGAATCGATCATGTGGTCGGTGATGAGCTGGCCGTGCAGCTCGAGATTGGTGCCTGGCGTGCAAACGTTGGCAGTCTGGCGGCCGGCCTTCGTGCCCAGAGCGAGGAGCTGAAACTCCATGCTCACCGGAAAGAGCTGCTCGAGCGTCATGCTGAGCGGCGATTGCGAGTGGATCATCACGCCGCTGTTGAACCCGGCCCAAACAGGCGCGTCAGCCATCGGACTGCCGGTGAAGCGGTACTCGAGTTGCAGGACGTAGCGCGAGTACGCGCTGTTGGTGTAGAGGTGGCCGAACTGCTGATCGAACGTCGCGTATTTGTCGTAGGCGACCTTGATCATGCCGTCCTCGACGCGGAACGTGTCGGCGAAGTTCTCTCCGAGCGGGTGCTTGGCCACCTTCACGGTCCAGCCATCGAGATTCTTCCCGTTGAAGAGGGAGCACCACCCGCCGGACGAATCGTCGCTCCCGGCAGCGGGCCGAAGTTGGAACGCCGTGGCTGCCAGTAGCGCGAGGCAGGCGATTCCGATGCGGAAAGAGCGGTGTGTCTTCATGTGCCAGGGACCTCTCAAATGAGCATTCTCGCTTGGCTAGCGAGTGTACCAGGGCCGGGCCCCCTTCAGGCCATCGGATCGTCGCCCATCATGAATGAGGACAGCGCGCATCCATCCGGATGCTGGACAACGCCCCAGCCCCAGGGGCCAGCAGAATGAGCCGCGATTCGGGCCGATGATCAACGCCCATACATCCGTGCCCGTCCTAGCGGGTCGCGGGTGCGTGCGCGACAAACACAGGCGCCGCCTTTGCGGGAACGTCGATCGGCACGAACAGATTCTCTGGGAAGAGGTAGTCCTCGCCCGACTCATCGACGACGCGGAGAAGGCCCTTCGCTTCGGATGCCGCATCGTCTACAACGCGGTAGACCTTGCGTGGCTCCAGCGAGGCCCTGTAGTCCCCGCTCTCGATGCAGAGAACGAATCGGTCCTTGCGCTTCGTCATGTCATTCCAGAAGACGCTTGATCTTCATGTCTCGGCGGCCAATCCCGTGCGCCTGGTACCAGTGTAGCTCAGCCAAGACCACGCTACCGTCCGGCAGTTCGATCGAGGCTTTGCCCTTGAGCTTGCGCCACCGCCCACTTCCGTACGCCTTGCAGAGCTTCGCGAGGGTTCGAACCCCGCTGCCGGCAGCGATGATGTCCACGTCGAATATGGTGCCGCGAACCCTGAAGCCGGTCATGGCGGAACCGTACAACGACCAAGGGCCAGCCAGGGTCCGACGGAGGATCGAGTCGGTCAATCACGTGGCGCGGCGTTGCGCTTGTCGCGGTCGAACTGCCTCATCCACAGATACATCCTGTCAACGTCTTCCTGCCGGTAGTCGTGGGCCCCGGAGAAGGTGACAAACGCCAGGTTCGGATTGCCTGTGTCCCGGAGCAACTGGTACGCGGCCTGGTCCACGGCGAGGAGGCTGTCAGAGGTGCCGACGACGAAGTACGTGGGCAGGTTCCGAAGAGCGGCGGCTGCGGTCGCGTTCACCTCTCCCGGGTAGTACGAAAGGGCGCCCGCGTGGACTCCGAGGGCAGCCCAGGTGTCGGCCGAGCTGACGGCGATGTGCCACGCGCCATAGCCGCCCATNNTTTCCCCGGCCCCAGGGAGAGACCAGATAGCCGTCTTCAAAGGCCATACCGGTGGATGGGTTCAGGAAGGGATAGTTGAGGTACGTGAGCTGGTCCCCTGCCACGTCCCAAAGCCCGTGCAGCTGGATGTAGAGGGGATACTCCTTCTCGGGATCCCACCCGGCTGGCAGACGGAGCCAGGTGAAGGAGACCTGGCCGTCGGTTGGCGACACCCAAGAGACGATCAGCTGCATGGAGCGGTTCAGATAGCTCGTGCGCAGCCGGGGGCTGTTGGGGGCTGACGCATCCTGGAAGGTCCCCCACAGGTTGTTGATGTTCGTAGTGTCCGTGGACAAGCCGTGGTCTCCGGCTCCGATGACGTCGATCATCGACCTGAAGTGAAGTCGGAAGAGCGGATCGCCCGCCTCGTCGGAAAGCGTTTGAAGCGCGCCGCGAAGATTCGTGCGGTAGTCGGCCTGGTCCGCGGCCGGCGGCTCAGCGGGCTGTCCGCCACACCCGGCCAGGGTCAACAGGGCAATGCCAAGGACCACGCCGAGGACTCGATGACTCATGGCCTCACCTCCAGTTCTTCCACGATCGTGCGCGGCCAGGAGTGCCCCGCCCACACACAGGTTCCCTCGAAGGTCCCGGAGGATACGGCCCTCGATCCCGAAGGCGCGCACGACGCCGATCCGCGCATCAATAGCTTGTCCGTGCAGGGCAAGGGCCATGGCATCCAGCCTCCTGCGGCAGCCTATCCGGCCGCGGTGCCAGGTGAGTTCCATGGCGATTCGCGAATCGCCCTGCAGCACGGTAGTGGCCAGGTTGTAGGCACGGCGCGCCGTGCCCGCAGCAAACGCTAGCTGGCCTTCGGCAAGGCCGAATGTGAGATGGCCCGCGCGAGGTCGCGGCTCGTTGCGCCGAGCGCGAAGAGCGACCGCACGAGCAAATCGATCGAGACCGAGGGATCGTCCGCCTCCATCTTGGCCACGCGCGACTGGCTCGACCCGATGCGCGCAGCCAGCCCAGCCTGGCTGAGCTTCATACGCTGCCGGCGACTGCGGAGGCTGTTTGCCAATCGAAGCCGAAGCTCGACGTACGCCGCTTCCTCTGCAGACAGCGCGAGGAACTCTCGAACCGTCCCGACCTTCCAGCCCTTGCGCGTAAGCTGCGTTGTCTTCTCTCTACGCATCGTCGTATTCCCTGAGTCGCCGCCGACATGTCGCCAACACCGCGGTCGGCGTTTGCTCCGTCTTCTTCGCGAATACGTCCAGAATCACGATCGCGTCCGCATCCACGCGGTAGATGATCCGCCACGTGATGGCCTCATCGCGAATGCGCAGCTCGTGACACCGCAGTCCGATGGACGGCATCGGCCGAGATGCCGGCATCGCGAGGCTCCCGCCCCGCTGCAGCTCCCGCAACAGGTAGCCAGCTTCCACGCGTGCCACACGCCCGAAGGGCGGCGTCTTGATCTCACTCTGCAGCCACACCAGCGGCTTGTCCTTCGGGCTCACCGACACCCCCATGCTATGTCAGATCTGACATGGCGCCAAGTGCGCGGCCTACCTGATGGTCGATGTTGCGCTGCTTCTCTGGACATGCGCGAAGCGTACATGGCCGGGGTGCCGGCCAGGGTCCGTCCGTGGCCGCCGCCCTCCCGCGGCACGGCGCGCCGCGCCCTTGCGTGTGGTCCCACGCGTAGGCGCGCGGCATGCCGCGCCCACTAACGCGCCAACCACGCCCGGGCGATTCACGAATCGCCCTCCGCAACACGGGGACGGTGTGATTTGTAGGGGCACGGCGTCTCGAGTGTAGGGGCGACCTGGTGGGTCGCCCGCCAGACGATCGAGGTCAACCGCCGGCGAGTCATCGTCCAATGCCGCGGCCGTTTCAACGCCCTACCGACGCCGCAGGAGATCGAGATGCTGCGGCGTTGGGCAACGGCGGAGCGGCTGGTGATCAGCAGGCATGTGGGGTAGCGATGGCAGGCTGCAATGTGTCACCGCCGCGGTGCCGCCCGTGGCCGCACCAGCAGCGCCGCGGGATCTTGAGACGAGTACCGGGCGACCGAGCAGGCGACCGCTTGAGAGACGGCTGCCACTACCAGGGCGTACACTAGCAAGGTGAACACGCCTGCAGTTATCCGCACCACGTTACGGCCGTTTCGCCTCGTCTTCATCGTTGACTCGATCGCGAGTCTCGATAGAGCCTGCGAACTCTGCGACACGGCACTTGGTGGCCGCCTCAACGTGATGCTTCCCGCTCAGTCGAGGGACAC
>PMCG01000299.1:2002-3682 GCA_003155335.1 Acidobacteriota bacterium | reverse complement strand
TCCGTCGGCAGCTTGTCGAGGCGGTCGAACGTGTCCCACTGCGTGCCCTGCGGATCGTCCGGCTCCTGCCAGTAGCGCGGCGCCACGCGCGTTGCGATCTTGCTCGCTTCGTAGCTCTGGAACTTGATGGCGTCAGCGCCAGCGGCCTTGGCGGTGTCGATCAGACGCCTGCCAAGCGCCAGATCGCAGTTGTGATTGACGCCCGCCTCGGCAACGACGTAGCAGGGCTGGGCCTTGCCAACCGGCCGCCCGTCGATCGCGAACGTCGACTTCATGCCTTCCTCTTCTCCTTCACGGCCGGCCTTGTCTTGCGTGTGCGCCCGGCACTGACGACCGACGCATCCAGCGCCACGGAGCGCAGGTTGGCCGCCTTGTGGTGTAGGTGCGCGTTGATGCGGGCCAGCTCAGGCTCGCGATCCAAGAGCGCGATGGCCTCGGCCGTCGTAACGATCTTGCCAGGCGCCGCCAGCCGCTCGAAGATGCGCTGCATCAGCTCGACGTCGTCAGCCTCGTCCACCGTCAGACGGTACTCGGGCCGGTAGAGCTCATCCGGCAGGTTCCCTGTCCGAATGCGGAACTCCTTCGGATGCTCCTTGATGTAGAGCGTGACGAGCTCGGAGTGATGATGGGCGTCGCCGCGCTCCCACGAGCGTTCGAGCGCGGTGTTGGAGATGACCTCAGGCAGAATGCCCATCAGCAGCGCGTCACCTGGCACGTAGGTGTAGTCCGCTTCGCCTTGCAGGTGCAGGGCGACCAGGCGCTCGATGGTCTCGAGATCCGTCAGCGGATTGTCGCCGGTCACGCGCACGACGTGATCGGCGCGCATGTGATGGGCGCAATCGACGTGGCGGCGCAGGACGTCGTTCTCGTCGCCTTGAAAGGCCGGGATGCCGAGCTTGCGCGCGATCTGCACGAGGGGCTCGTTCTCCGGATTGGACGACGTGGCCAACGCGACGCTGTCGAGGACCGGCACCGACGCGATGCGCTGGAGCAGCACTTCGATCAGCGGCCGGCCGGCGAGCGGCACCATGGCCTTGCCGGGGTAGCGCGTCGAAGCCATGCGCGCCGACACGATGCCGATGACGCGGGGCTCGCCGTCGAGCGGCAGGCGCTTCATTCGAGCATGTCCTCGCGGATCGTCTCGTCGGCCTGGATCGGCCGCGCAGCACGGCGCCCGATGACGCGGTCGCGCTCGCGTGGCGCAAGGCCTGGGTCGAAACGGACATCGGTGCGCTTGAAGGCCAGCATCTCTTCAGTCAGCACTTGCCCGCGCGGGATCAGGCCGCCGGCCACGATCGCGCGTCGCATCTGGCGATGGTAGCGCGTCGCGGCCTCGCTCTCGGCAGGAGGGCCGTCGCCCAGCGCGCGCTCGGCCTGCCGCAGGATNNCGCACATGGCTGCCAGCGCAGGGGCCACCAGGGCAAAGGCGCTGCCGCCGTCGGTGTGGTCGAGGAACCCGACGGGCGCGCGATAACGCTCTTTGAGCACGGCGAGCTCGCGGAAGCGGATCTCCTCCACCGGCGTCGGAAACGTCTGGAAACCGTGCAGCAGGCCAACGGCGCAAGCGCCCACGAGATCGAGGGCCTCGCGCAGAGCCGGCTCCGGCACCCCACCCGTTGCGAAGAAGACCGGCCGCCCGATCGCGCCCACGGCACGGATGAAGTCAGGGTTCTCCATGTC
>PMCG01000299.1:0-1992 GCA_003155335.1 Acidobacteriota bacterium | reverse complement strand
TGGCGACGCACGACCAGGCGCTCGGCGCGGAAGAGCTGGAACTTGATCCCATCTGCGCCCATCTTGAAGGCCGCGTCGAGCATCCGGAGCGCAGCATCGGCCGAGCCGCCGTGGGCCGAGGCCACTTCAGCCAGGACGAAACAGGGTTGTCCCTCGCCAATCTGGCGCGTGCTCACCGCGAGCGTGCGGGGTCTCATTGCGCCTCCACAGTAGCACGGACGGTCTTTTGAGCCGCGCGGCCAATGAGCTCCAGGATGCGCTGTGTGGCCGCCCCGTCGACGCCCATCGCCATGTCGGCGAGATAACGTTCGCGGGCGGCGCGCAGCCGCTCACGCGTTGGCGCGTCTGTCAGCGCGGAGCGCAAGGCGGGCAGCGGGTCCTCGCCCGCGTCCACGCCCAGGGCAACGCCCTTGTCCACCAGCTCACCCAGGTGCGTCGGCAGATTGAGGATGACCACAGGTTTGGCCAGGACAAGCGCCTCGATCGCCGATGCAGACTCAACTGTGACGAGCGCGTCGGCAGCGTGCAGCAGCGTCATCAAATCAGCCCCCGACGGAAGAACGCGCACGCGGCTGGCGCCAAGCGCACGCAACACCGCCTCGTAGGGCGCCGCTGTCTCAGCCGGATGCGGCTTGACCAGGCAAACCACGTCGGGCAGGGAACCCACCGCACGCACCAGGTCAGAAAAGACCGGGCCAAGCGCCTGATGCGTGTCGCGGATAGCGCGGAAACGCGAGGCCACGAGGAGCAGTCTGTCGCTCCGGCCCAGCTTCCAGCGCGCTCGCGTGGCCTTCGGATCCCACTCGCGAGCCGCGCGCGCCAGATCGTCGAACTTCAGGCTCCCTGTGGCCACCAGGCTGTCCTCCCGGTAGTGGCCGATCTGGACCAGCAAGCGCCGCGCCGATTCGCCGAACACGGCTGTGACGTCCGGCCGTGGACACTGCGCTTCGTCGGCATCGTGATGGAAAGAGAAGTACTTCGGATAAAGGATGCCGTGCTGCACCGCGAGCGTGGGCACGCCAGCGACGCGGCAGGCCGCGAGTGCAGCGCGGCCCCAGCCGCTGGACTCGGCGTACAGGCACAGGACCGATGGCGTTGCGGCGCGGAGGACCTCGGCTACTTGCGCCATCGAGCGCACAGCCCACGGCAACTGGAGCAGCAAAGTCGCTGCCAGGTCCGGCGCCACGAGGTCGCTGAAGCGCACGTCGTGGTGGCTGAGAGCGGCCTGCACGCCGCTGCTGCGCGCGAGGCGGCGCCAGAGCTCGCGGATCTCCCGCGTGGCAGTCAGGACGCGCGGCACCAGCGCTGGCCGCATGTAGCGGTTGATGTGGACGTAGTGGGCCGTCTTGCGATGCGGCCTCAGCCACTCGGCGATGCAGTTGATCAGACGCCGGCGTCTGAAGGCCGCGCCGGGCCCCACGGCCACCGTGAAGGAGCGGAGGCCCGCGGTGGCGTCCACGTCCGGGATCAGGCGGTCGAAGTAGTGCTCGTACGACACCACCGCNNGGGTGCCGGCGGGGCGCCGCCCAGCCATGCCTTGAGCGCGGTTGCGACGGTCTTGGCGTTGTTCCAGCGACTGGAGAGCGAAACGCGCAGGACCCGCCACGCGCGCCCCAGTCGCGGCGGCCGCTGCCGGCCATGGAACAGGATGCCGAGCGCGGTGCACACACGTCCGACGAGCGTCTCGTCGAGCGGCGCCAGACCCAGGGCCTCGACTTCGCTCGGGAGCTCGGCCGCCAGGACGCGCTCCACCGTCTCGATCAATCGCACGGCGTGCGGCACGCGCGTGTCGTGGTAGAGGTACAGCTCCGCGAACCACCACAGCGAGACGCCTTGCCATTGAGCCAGGTCGCGGATGCTCTGGCCGTCGACGAGCGGCGCGCGGCCAAAGGCCTTGACCCACGCCATCGCGGCCTCATCGAGCTCGTCGGCCCTGCCACGATCGAGATAGTCGGCAGGCACTTTGCACGCCAGGCCCGCTGAGCTGAGCGC
>PMCG01000306.1:2631-11990 GCA_003155335.1 Acidobacteriota bacterium | reverse complement strand
TACTGGGACCACACGCCCTACCTCGGGCTCGGCCCCTCGGCGCACTCGCTGGCCACCCAAGCGAACGCGGCGCCTGCCGCACGCCGCTGGTGGAACGAGCTGCGCACGCCGCGCTGGGAGAAACGCGTCGCAGCGGGCGAGCGACCCGTAGAGGCCGAGGAGTCTCTCGGCCCGCTCGCACTCGCCACGGAGGACGTGATGCTCGGCCTACGCACGACGGCGGGGATCGANNGTCCGGACTGGCCGTCGCCGATGGACTGGCCGCGCTCTTCGACCTGTCGCTGACAACGTAGGGCGCGTGCGTCAGCGCGTCCCGACGTCCGTTTCGCGGAGCCGGTTCTTCCCGCGTGGGCCGGTCTCCCACATGTGAGGCGCGGATAGCACGTCCAGCTTAACCATCGAGGTGACGAACATCTTCGGCCCGTCCGCGTCAAAGCGAACGGTGGTGTGGCCACCGCTCGACGAGGTGACGACGCCGACTCCGAGGGCCGCGTGGCTGACGCGCTGGCCTTCGTCAAGTGCCGCCTCGGCAGTGGCGAGCGCCGCAACGGGCAGCACCGGCGTTCGTGGACTCGGCTTCGTCCGCGGCACGAACGGTGGCTTCGCAGGCAGCGCATCCGACCACGGACGGTGCTTCGGCACGTGTGTGTGCGCCTCGCGGTAGCTCGCGAGCTCGACGTCGCCGATCGTGACCACATCGGTGCTCGCCGTCTCGCCGGCAGCGACAGCGCGGAGCAGCTTCTGGTAGCAGAGGTCGGGGCCATCCTGAAGGCGTACACCCCCGGCACCGAACGCGGAGATCGGGACGCGGAACCGGAACTCGACCGGCCCGTCGGCTCCGCAGACGGAGAGCCGATACTCCCGATAGTCGGGAAGGTTCTGGAAGTCCAGATACTCGACGCGAACAGGGCGACGGACAGGCAGTGGGGCCGGCGGCGAGAGGATCGGTTCAGCGGACATTCTGGCCTCACGAGCACGGAGCTCGTGGAGGGACCAGAATGGTCCGCGCGGCTGAGTGATAAGTCATTATAGCACGCAGCTTCCGCCGGGACGCTACGCCTATTAGGCGCGCGCTGCGGCGCATCGTTGTCTTGACCGCCAATGGCGAGCGGGATACTGTGCCGAGCCATGGCTCNNTTCGAGCGCGACATCATGATCTACGCCGTGATCGGCCACGAGCTGCTGCACGGCGCGCAGCTCTACGTCGACGTGCTCGACCACAAGCCGCCCGCGGTCTACCTCACGTTCGCCGCTGCCGAGGCCGTGGTCGGATATGGACCGCAAGCGATCTACTTGATTGGCGTGGTCTGCTCTTGCCTGACGCTGCTCGGGCTGTTCGCCTGCGGAGCAAGCAGCCGCACAACCACCGGTCTGTTGGCTGCGCTGCTGTGGGCCCTCTGCTCGTACGACATCAACTTGCAGGCGAATCAGCCCAACACCGAGGCGATGATCAACGCCGCGCTCGCGCTGAGCTTCGCATTGCTGCTGTGGTCCGACAGATGGCGACGCCCTTCACTCATGGTCGCGCTGGCAGGCGTCCTGATTGGCGTCTCGTCGCTCTACAAACCGGTGACTCTGCTGATCGTTCCACTGTGGATCGCGGCTTTCTGGGCGCGCGATCGCGGCGAAGACGCGTCGCACCGCAGCGTTCTGCTGCGCCTGATGCCCCTCGCGCTGGCCCCGCTGCTTGTCTGGGCAGCGGTGTTGGCCTACTTCGCGCTGAGCGCGCGACTCGGCCTATTCCTTACGGTCGTGGTCTCGTTCAACGCGTGGTACGCGGGAAACCTCTGGGCCAATCTGGCGGCTGCTCTCAGGCCTTTGCGAGCGTGGCCGGGCTGCCTCTCGTCACAGGTGCCGCTGCTCATCGTCGGCCTGGGTCTCGTCGCCTGCTTGCGCGGCCAAACGCGGCGGCATCTGCCATTGCTGGCGTATGCGCTGGCAGCGCTGCTGATGACGGCGGTACAGGGCCGCGAATCGCCACACAACTACCAACTCTATCTGCCGCCGCTGGTATTGGCCGCGGTTGCGTCGATCGAGGCCATCGGCGCGGCNNTGAACGTCCGCGATCTGCGGTTCGGCCCGGACGCGGCCTCGACTCGCAAGTTCGGCAGAACGTGCATTGTCGTACGAGAGGCGGCGACCGTGATCGACACGCTGCTTATGCCGGGCGAGCGCATGTTCGTCTGGGGCATCGATCCAGGGTTCTACTTCTACACGCGGCAGCGGCCGATCACCTCGTGCCTCTGGTCCACGCACCTGCGTGGCCCGCTGACCGACTTACTGAAGGATCGGCTGAACCAAGACCTGCGCCGCCAGCCTCCTGGTCTGCTCGTCGTCGACACCCGCGCCGATCTCGGGCGTCTCTCGCCGCAGCTCCACACGTGGCTGCTGAGCGCCTATGACCCGATCCCCACGAAGGCGGACTTCACCCCGTTTCGCCTGTTGGCCCGGCGCGGCAGCGATCTCGCGCGCCGCGTGGCCCTGGCCGCGGCGCCAGTGCAGCGACAATAGGCAGCGCGCATGCAAACCCTGTCCAAGATCCTCACGCCCGGACGCTGTCTGGCCATCGCGGTNNGGTCAGGTGCCTTATCGAGACTACTTCGATCATCACACGCCGCTGCTGCACTTCGCGCTGGCGCCGCTCGTGCGCTGCTTCGACGTCGCCACCTCGCCGGACGCTGTCCTAGGCCTCGTGTACGCTGCGCGGCGCGCGATGTGGGTGCTCGGCAGCCTGACCTTGCTGCTCACCGCGCTGGTCGGCAGCAGCTACCGCGGCCGCGCCGTGGGCCTGGCCTCGGCTTTGCTGTTGGCGAACACCGGCGTGTTCCTCTCCAAGGGAATTGAAGTGCGGCCTGACGTGCCCGCCACTCTGCTCATCTGCGCAGCGGTGTGGTGCGCGCAGCGAGGCAGTCGCCGTCTCGCCGAGCTGCGGTCCGTGATGTGGTTCCTCCTGAGCGGCCTGGCGTGGAGCACTGCTGTCTTGCTGACACAGAAAGTCCTCCTGCTCGCCCCAGGCGTTGGCCTGGCCGCGCTTTGGCTGATGCTGGATGCGCGCATGCGGCCAGCCGCTGGTTCACGCATACGAGCANNCAGCCCGGCCCGTTTCTCGTCGAGATCGCGCGACAGGACCCTGTCATTGTCTTGCTCGCAATCGCAGGCGCCATTCTCGGGCTGCGCGCGCTCACGCGACACACGGCAACGGCACAGGGCGAGGCATTCGTTCTCCTGCCACTCCTCGCCGGAATCGCCGGACTTCGGTGGCTGACGTACGTCTCGTTTCAGTACTTCCTGCTGCTGCTCCCATTGGCCGCGGTATTCGCCGCGGCCGCGCTCGTGCAGCTCTGTGAGTGGGCGGCTGCGGCACTGTCCCGCGCGCGACACACCCAGTGGCTGCTGCTGATCGTCTTGGCCGCTTTGAGCGTGCAACCGCTCATGCGTTTCCGCCAGAGCTTCGCCCGCGGTTCTTGGACGGCTGTTCAGGGCATCCGTTTCATCGCGAGCAACTGCTCGCCCTGGGACACGGTGCTCGACGGCTTCACCGGCTGGGGCTTCGCACGACCCTCGACCTTCTACTACCCGTTCTTGCAGCCGGATGTGACGCGGCTGCTCGACGCACATGAGGTGGACGCGCAGCTCGCGGCCCTGCGCGACGGAACGGCATCGCCGAAGGTCGTGCTCTACGACCGCTACATGAGAGACGCGCTCGCACCTGAGCTCACGGCCTTCATCGAGCGCCACTACGTGCGCCTCGGGCCAGAGCCGATTCGCGTGCGCCCCTTCGACAACGGCGCAGGCTGGTGGCGCGACCTGGGGCCGCGGTCTCTTGGCTGGGTGCGCGGCACGGAGCGTGCGCCGCATGTCTTCTTCGGAGACGGCTGGCGCGATCCCAGCACCGAGGATGGCCGCGCTGTGCGACAGACGCGCACGGGCCGCTCCAAGCTCGTGGTACCGATCCGGACCCCGCGAGACCTCACCGCAGTGCTCCATGCCAAGGCGCGGCCCGAGGGACTCCCCTTCGACATCGAGCTGCGCGTGAATGGCGCAGTGATGGGCCGCCGGTCTGCCACCGCTTCTTGGGAGGACTACGCGTTTGCGATCGCGCGCCAAAGCCTGCGGCCAGGATTCAACGAGTTCGAGCTGCGCAGCGCGCTACCAGGATCGGACGATCGACGCGCGGACGTGTCGGTCGAGCGGCTAGACTTGCGCGCGCCTGATTTGCCCTAGCGCGCCCGACGCTCGACCGCCTGCCCGGCTCATTGCGCCCCTGCCTCGCGCAGGACCACAAAGCGCTGCCAACCCAGCTTGCCGATCGTGTCGCGTTCGTACTGCGGAGTCCGGCCCCACGCCGGTATCTCCTGCTGCTCGGATAGGACGTACAGCGCGCCCGGCCGCGGCGTCATCACGGCTGGATCCACGAATAGGAGATGGTCTGGGTCCAATCCTGAGACGAAATCCACGACACTGCGATTGATGCGATCCGACACGACCGCGATTCGGCCCGGCGGCTCACCCCTGAGATACTCGGCCACTGCGCTGGCCCGCGGCGAAAAGGCGCGCCGCACCTCCTCTGACTCGGCGTAGTGGATGAAGTACAAATGATAGCTAGCCATGCCGACGAACAGCACCAACAGAATCGCCACTGAGATCGCTGCCGCGCCTCTGATCTTCGAGAAGGCCGATTGCCAACCGCACGCGACGAAGAAGCTCACCGGCACGAGCGCGGAGATCGTGCGCAGCGCATGCGGCGAGGGCTCGGTCAGCACGCCGCCGAAGAACAGCACCAGGCCCAGCCACGCGAGCATCAGCACGGATGCCTTCGGCCAGCGTTGTCGCCAGGCTGAGCCGAGACCAGCCAAGAACAGAAACCCCGCGATCACATCCAGCATGGGCTCGCCTGGCACGTTGTGACGAGCGTTGCTGTCGCCTCTCTCGTGAAACATGCGCAGCGTGGCCAGCGCGTTCTCGGCGACCGGCCTGAGAGAGCGCTCCTCCACGACGCGGCTGACCACTGAGATGTGCGCGCCGCGCTTCGTCAGGTCCTCAGGGTGGGACGCGGCGTAGTAGGCGAGCGGCGAAAGCGCGATACAGAACACGGCGCCCGCGATGACCGCGCAGCGCAGCCGTCGCCCGGCAGGCAGCGTTTCCTTGAACAAGAGGAACGCGATCGCCCCCAGCACCGGCGTCAGGCGCGCAGCGGCGTAGCTGTAGTTGGCCAGCGCGGCCAGGAAGCCCGCGGCCCCGAACCAGAGGCCTGACCCGCTGCGACATCCGCGGATGACCGCGAGGACCACCAGCGCGTCGAAGAACGGGACCATGACAGCGTCAAAGCCCAGCCGGCTCACGATCACGTGCCAGCTCGAAAGCGCCAGGAAGCCTGCCGCGTAGAGCCCGATCCGCTGGGACGCGCGCTGTTTGAGCAAATACCAGAGCGCGGGGATGGTCGCGATGCCGATCACCGCTGACGCCAGGCGCAGGGCGAATGCGCTCGCTCCGAACCAAGCGAAGAACGGCGCGGCCCAGAAGAAGTGGAGACTGCCGCGTCCACCGTTGCGCGGCGTGAAGACGAACCACTCGCCTCGCAGGATTCTGAGCGTCTCCAGGCCATTCTCAGCCTCATCCGACCAGCAGCCGGGTGGCACTTCGTGGAGCCGCCACAGCCGGAAGAACGCAGCGCCGAGCACGATGATGACAAGGGCCGTGTACTCCACGCGCGGGGAGAGCGCCGGAGGCCGGGCCGGCTCGGTTTCGCGAGGCAAGAACAGGACCAGCACGCCAGCCACGAACAGCAGCGGCCAGCCGACTGCCGGCAGGTGCATATGCAGGCAGAGCACGCCAGCCAGACCCAGGATCCAGAGCGCGGGCATGATCTCTCGCATACCTTACGGCCCCAGGATGCGGACGCTCTCTACGGACCANNCCTCACCACTCTGAGGCCGACAAGCGACGCCGCGCAGGCAACCAGTAGGATTCGCAGTGAGCCGCCACTGGTGTGGCGTCCGTAGCGGCATCGGCGCTCGTTCATTGCCGCGCTCCTCTACTCCTTAGCACCAGCTGCGAGCAGGATCGCGACCGTCTCGTCGTCGTGGTGCGCGCGCGCGATCGACAGCGCGGTGCTACCGGTCTCGTCCTTGGCGTTCACATCCGCCCCGGCGTGCAGCAGTGCCTTCACGCTCTCGCGTGATCCTCCGCCCGTGCGGAGCGCATCGACGTCATGCATCAACGCAGTGGGGCCACCTTTGGGGGCCGCGTTGACGTTGGCGCCCGCGGCGAGCAGTAATGCGACTAGCCGCGTGTCCCTTCCGCGCGCCGCTATCATCAGCGGTGTGAGTCCGCCCGCGTCCAGATTGATGTCGGCGCCTGCGGCGAGTAGCTGCTCGACGAGCGCGATGTCCCCGCAGCTGACCGCAGCGACTAGCGGCGTGTTCCACCTGCCCCCGAGGTTCACGTTGGCCCCAGCGGCCAGCAGAGTACGAATCAGCTCGGCTTCCTGTCGCGGTGCGACGACCGCAGAGCTCAGCGCCGTCTCATCGGTGCCACTGATGGCGTTCACGTCGACTCCCTGCGCGATCAGCACTCGCACACTAGCCAGATCCCCCGAACGCGCCGCGAGCATCAGGTCGGTCTTGCCGGACGGAAACCGCGCATTTGCGGCGAACTTCGCATCCCGCGGCTTGGGCGAGTAGGTCCACTGCACCTGCACCCTCTGCTTCACCTCGCCGGCTTTGTACGCGCTCAGCTCGCCGCTCGCCACGACCTCGTCAGGATCCTTGACTTCGTCCTCATAGATATGGCTGTTGTGAAACTCGCCCGCGAAACGGTAGCTCGTATCGGCAACGGTCTCCGTCTCGAATTCGAAAACGAGCTTGTGCCGCTCCTGCACCCACTCGTGAACGCGTGACACGAAACGGTAGACGCGGCCATCGGCCGTGTAGAGTCCGGGGCGCTGCATGTGGTAGCGCTCCGCGTCGCGCCGCAGCAGTGCAACGTGATCGACGGCTGTCGGTGTGTTGCCGTCCCGCTTCGGGTATAGATAGCCGGCGGGATTGAAGATCCACTGCGCCGCGATCGGGCTCGCCATCGTCAGGCCGACCAGCGCCGTCGCCGACGCAGCCAGCAAGAGCCGCGGGAAGCGGCTGCCAAGACCAGGTATGGCTAGATGCGCTACTTGGCCCATCGCCATCTTCCCCAGGGCCTACTGTCCGGCGTGATGACGGCGCCAATCGAGCTGGTTCGCCGTCGCTGCTTCGAGCACTGTGTGCAGCGTGTCCGGTGGCGTGTCCGGCGCGATGTGCATGAAGCCGGCCTGCGTGCGTTCCCGCTCCTCGCCTGGGCCACCAAATGTGTCCGCCAATCTGTAGCCAAGATAGTTGCAGAGATACCCGCTGCGATCGTGTGTGTCCTGCGTGCTGATTCCAATCCCCGAGTCGGGACCGAGTGCCCTCCTTATCGCCTCGACCGGAAGGTCGGTATCGAGGGTCGTCGGCTTGCGATCCGGGGGTAGCGGGCTGCCGTCGATCGTGCGATCCTGAACGATATGCCCAGCGCCGTCTTTCAGCGGCGGGATGTCTGGGTCATTCGGGTCATGGCGTCCCAGCCAGTTCTCAGGCTTTGTCTCGATCTGCGCAACACCTCCCATGCCCATCGACATGATGACGTCGGGATGTGAGGCCTTCATCTCGCTCACGAAACGGTCGACGGACCCGGTGGTCACGTCCAGCCGTCGGTACTCGACGATGGCCCCTGGCACCCCCTGCTCGGCGATCTGTTGTGCCTTCTCGGCCGACGGATTGTCGGTGATCCCCATGAACGAACCGTAGCCTGTCACGACCACGCGCATGGGCGTCTCGCCCGGCCGCAGCCCCAACTCGCCGGGTTTGTAGAGCGCCATGTGCGCCGCGTCCTGCCCTGCGCCCGCCGCCGCGCCGTGGAAGGCCTCGGGGTCGTACGGCCGCACGTCGCCGCCAAAGGTCAGGCCGGTCACGCCGGCCGGGAGCTGTTCCTTGAGCTTGTCGAAGATCGCGGCGGGCTGGTCCCCGGCCTTGACCGCGACCGACACCTCTCGGCCCTCGATCGTCATCTTCAGCGTGCCATCAGCGGTCGCCTGGCCTTTGAGCGAGAACGTGCTGTCGAACATCCCCAGCCGCGCCGACAGGCCAGGGACGTTGGTGGTCATCGTGGCGTAGCGGCCTTCGATGTTGGCCACCTGGCCAGCGATCTCCACGTTGACCCAGGCATTGTGTTGCCCCATCGCGGTGATGTGCTGCAGCAGAAGCTCGCGCGTGGCGTCATCAAACCCGGGCCCTCTCGATGCAGCCAAGAGCGCCGCGCGCTCGCCCCGATCGAGGCCGCCCCCGTCTCGCAACTGGATCATGATCCGGTCCAGCTCGTTGGCGTCGATCTTCCCGTCGTTGGCCCGGGCCTCGTCGAGCAGCTTCCGCGCGCGTTCCCCGCTCCAGTTCCCCCGCGGCAGAGCGACCGGTGGCAGGTTCTCGTTCCATGGCGTCTGGCGTCGAGCCATCTAGCTCCTCGGTGTGGACGACAAACCTAGCAGGCGTCGCGAACGCGCGTCAAGCATGTGCAGCGGGGCATGGCGCTCTGCGCCAGCGTCGGAAGAGCTGACACGCCTGCGCGACGGGGAGCGCCGTCGCGCGCAGGCTGCTCACTTCCATTGCCCGGTCGCTTGGTAGCAGATCGACGTCATTGGTGCCGACACGCATGATCTCTCGCATACCTTACGGCCCGAGGATGCGGACGCTCTCTACGGACCAGGGACTGCCGCGGGGCCTCACCAGTCTGAGGCCGACAAGCGGAGTTGGTTCGCGCAGAAAGAACACCTGACCGTATGGTGGGAGCTGTCGCTCCCGACGCTCCGGGCGAACGGGAAGGGCATCAAGGAGTCGCCACGCGTTCGTGTCGGATTCGCCGGCCACCCCCAGTACGACCAGCGGCTGTGGCCACGAGTCGGCCGGCGTCTGAATCTCGATCAGGCGCACGCGCACCGGCTGCGTCCACCGAGCTTCGAGCCAACTTCGGGATTGCACGCTCGACCAGACGGTCCCGCGATCTTCGTCAAATGCGTCTGCCGGAGAGCCATCACTCGCTAGCAATGCCGCGGGAGTGAGAAGGCGCAGATGCTCGCTCGGCTGTGATGGTCGCAGTAGCAGCAGCGGAAGCGCGCCGTCCGCACCCGTCAGAGCCTGCGTGGCCACCTCCAGGCGTGGGCGATCCTCGGCGGTCGTCACGAGCGCATCGAACTGGGCGAGGTAATCGGGTGGCAGGTGCGGCTCGGTACTCAAGCGCACCTCGACCCCGGGCGCCTTGAACGGAATGACCGTAGACAACACGCGCCGCGCTTGTTG
>PMCG01000306.1:2331-2603 GCA_003155335.1 Acidobacteriota bacterium | reverse complement strand
AGCAGCGTCGCGATCCGGCCGATGCCGACGGCCGCGAGTATCGCGAGCGCGCTGCTTGGCAGCAGCGTGTGCCGTGGCCATATCTGGATAGTGAACAGCAGCACAGAGCCGGACAGAGCGGCGGTCACGCCAGCGGCGATCACGGTGCGTCGCGCGCCGAGGAACGCTACCGGCACAAAGGCGAGAGCCAACCAACCGAGGTTGAGAACGATGCGTGCCGGGCCGGAAGCGTTCAGCGCGCGGCCGGCGAGACCGTCGCCGAAGTAGAAGCG
>PMCG01000306.1:0-2264 GCA_003155335.1 Acidobacteriota bacterium | reverse complement strand
AGGGCCGTGACGATCAACATGTCGGCGTTGATGATCTTCGTCGTGGCGATGTCCGCTCGCGAGGCGGCCAGAAGAAGCCCGCCGTACGTCGCTACGAGAGACGACGACGTGAGGCGAAGAAGCAGCCAGAAGATCAACGCCACGTTCAGCGTGCTGGCGGTCGCCGTGACTAGTCGACCGGCGATGTAGCCGCCGGAGTCCCCGGCGACCGCGAGGCCTCTCGTGACCGGGAAATAGAGCAGCCAGTTGAAGAAGCCGGGATAGCCCGAGTACACGGTGGGGTTCCACGTTCGCTCGATCTGCATCCGCCGGATGGGCTCGACGAAGTTGTTGCGCTCGTCGACCATCGGCGCCGTGTACTCCACCGCATTCCACCTCCCGAGATAGCGCGGGACTGCGGCGCAACCCAGGACGAGGCACAATGCCAGCAGCGTCGTTCGCCGGACCTCACGCACCGCCAAGCCTCCGAAGCATCCGCGCGCATGATACGTGCGCGTCGGAAGTTCGTCCAATCATCGAGCGCGACGAAGTCGTCGCTGAACGGAGGCTCGCCGACGCGTTAGCGCGCAGAATCCGGCGACCATATTCCCGGTGTCGGCGTCGCAGTGGGTGTCGTTGAAGCCCTTCTTGGTGCCCACTACTGCCAGTGCGCGCGCAACCTCTGCTGTAGGTCGCTCACTACCGTCGCGTACGCCGTCTCGTGCGCGAGGTTAGTGATCTCGCCGGGATCATGCTGCTGATCGTACAGCTCCATCCCATCGCGCCCATTGGTCCCCCACTCGTTGTAGTGCCAAAGCGATGTTGCGATTTGGTGCCCGACAACGCCGTTGGGCGTTGCCATGTTGAACGCGGCGCGCGGACCGGCGTCTGACGAGCCTCGCAGCACTGACGCAAGGCTGGCCCCTTCGACGGTTGACGGGATTGCCAGGCCGCACATCTCGGCGAGCGTGGCATAGAGACCGAGCAACTCTACGGGCTCCGCATAGACACGGCCCGCAACGACACCGGGACCCGCAAACACCCACGGCACATTCACGCTGGGCGCGAACAAGGTGTTCTTGTCCCAGTGCTGATGCTCGCCCTCGTGGCGGCCGTTGTCGCCCACCAGGACCACTATCGTCTTATCTCTCAGCTCGAGGCGGTCAAGCGCGGACAGAACCCGGCCAACTTGCACATCTACGAAGCTGGTGCTTGCGTAGTACGCCTGCGTCAGCTGGCGCGCCTCGTCCGCCGTGAACGGGAAAGCATCCGGCAGCGCGGCGACAGGTATGTCGGCGCGATCATTCCCAGGCGGTTGTGTCGTGAGCACGCCACTGAGAGGATAACTGTCGAAATACCGTGTAGGGGCCGCGAATGGATCGTGCGGCTTGTGAAACCCCACCCCCAGGAAGAACGGACGAGACGGACGGTTCTCGAGCACGCGGATCGCGGCTTGCGCGATGAGCCCATCGGCCTGGTCGTCATCCGTACCCTCGGCCGACTGCCACCTGCAGCACGTGAGGTGGCCGCGAGTCAGGTCCTCGCCCTGACCCGCTGAGCCAAGCGGCGTATTCGCGAAATCCTGCTCGAAATGCTCCCACTCACCACTATTGTCCCAACCCACGTCATCGTGGAACACCTTCCCGATGCCCGCCGTGTAGTACCCCTGTGCGCGGAAATTCTGCGGCAGCGAGACGACGCTTGGGTACACTGTGCGAAAAGGCACCTGCGTCGAGGACACGCGATCCGCTCGCAGGCCCGTCAGAAACGAGCTTCGGCTGGGGGCGCACAACGGGTACCCGCAGTACGCTCTCGACATCCGAACGCCGCGCGCGGCAAGGGCGTCGATGTGCGGCGTTACCACCGGTGCGCCNNGTGGGCGTCGGCGATGGCGTGGATGTCGGAGTGGGCGTGGGTGTGGGTGTGGGTGTAGGTGTGCCTCCCGCCGGGCCCGAATGGCAACCGCCCAAGGCGGCTGCCATCGTCGCCACCATCGAACATCGGACCTTCAGGGGCATGTCAGAAATCCCTGCCGACGGACCGGAAAGCTCTGCCTCGCGGACCCGGAGGTCCCCCACGGGCCGGCATACGACGCCGCGATTGTACAGTACCCACAGCTCGCCGTGTCGATCGTTGTGTGCACGACGATCTGGTAGGCACCGGCCCCGGCATTCCACGAGCGGCTCTGGTACGTGCATCGACCCGGCACCGTTGGCAGGTTCCACTTGAGGTCGATCGTCTACGCCCTTCTCTGTGGCCCTCGCCGTCGCGGTGCAGGTCACGGC
>PMCG01000288.1 GCA_003155335.1 Acidobacteriota bacterium | reverse complement strand
GCGAAGCGCCAGGGATTGCGCAGGCCGTAGGCCCAGATCTCAGGCTTTGCGCCGGTGCGGTTGACGAAAGGGTTATCCGGCGGCACTGTGTAGGGCGAGCCGCCGTCGACGTCGATGCGCAGCATCTTGCCGAGAAAGGTGCCGAGGTTCTGGCCATTGCCGAGCGGATCTCCGCCGCTGCCGCCGTCACCCAGACCGATGTAGAGGAACCCGTCATTGCCGAACGCCAAGCCGCCGCCATTGTGGTTGGCGAAGGGCTGCTTGACGAAGAGGACCTGGCGCTCACTGGTGGGATCGGCAACGTCACCCGCAGGCGCTGACGCGCGGAACTCGGCGATGTGCGTGTCGCCCGCGAGGTCGGTGTAGTTGACGAAGAAGCGTCCGTTCTGGGTATAGTGCGGGTGAAAGGCCAGCCCGAGCAGGCCGCGCTCGCCGCCGAAGCTCACGCGCGAGCTGATGTCCAGGAAGGATGTGGCCAGCAGGCTGCCGTCTCGGACGACGCGGATGCGTCCGGGCTGCGTGACGATGAAGACGCGACAGTCGCCAGTGGGCGCTTGAAGGCCCAACGGGTGGTCCAGGCCACTAGCGACCAGGGTCGTGGTGAGGGCGGGCGTGCCGTCCACCGCGGCATCAGCGGCGCACGGTGTTGGCGTAGGAGTGGGCGTCGCTGCGGTCGGCGTGGGGGTGGGACTCGACGTGCCGGTGGCAGGGGTGGAGCTGGAGCACGCGACCGCGATCATCACCGCTGCCGCGCAGATGGCGACCACCGCCCTGGTGAATCTGCGGTTGGACGCCGTCCATTCGCTCATGCTGCCCTCTCTGGCCGTGGTCGGCTCAGGGTGGCGCCTTCGGGCCTGTGGCGGCCACAGCCGCCCTCAGCGCGCGCTCAATCTCGGCGCGTCCCTGCTCGCCCGAGATCATTGTCACGCGCCGGCCATTTGCGTCGAAGACGAGCGTCATTGGGACGACGCCGCTCCACTTCGGCTCGATACCGTCGATGAATGCCTGGTCCGGACCGGTGGCCTTCAGGTAGACAGGGAAGGGCGGCCGCAAACGATCGATCAGCTTCTCGACGGCTGGGCGATCGCTCGGGTCATCGATGGAGACCGAGATCCACGCGACGTCGCTGCGTTCGCGGGCGAGCGTGGCCAGAACAGAGAGCTCCTTGCGGCATGGCACGCACCAGGTCGCCCAGAAGCTGACGACCACCGGCTGGCCATGCTCCTGCGCCACGCGGGCGTGCAATTGGTCTGCGCTGAGCTGACCGGCGAGCGCAAGGGCGAGCAGGGCGGCGGTCATTTGACGACGCGCTTGATGGTGCAGCCGAAGGCCTTTGTCTCAGGTGTGGGCACGGCCCCCCCGGCGAGGACTGCGTCGAGCGCGCCGCGCAGATCGTGCTGTGTCACGGCGCTCTCGTCGCGCGAGTCGTCGATGCGGCCGTGGTAGCGCAGCGTCCAGTCAGCGTCGAAGACGTAGGCCTCGGGCGTGAACTGCGCGCCGAAGCGGTCGGCCTGGACGTTGTCGTCGTCCTTGAGGACCGGGAAGGAGAAGCCGTGCGTCCGGGCGTGCTCGGCCACCTCTGCGGCAGGCTCCTGGTGATTCGCGTTGACGCCAAAGAACGCGACTCCGCGTGCAGCGTAGTCCGAGGCGAGCGCGGCCATGCGGCCGTTGTAGGCGTTGGAGACCGGGCAGCGCGTAGCCATGAAGATGACCACGCGCGCCTGGACGCCCTTGGCGGCGGCGAGGTCGACGCGCGTTCCGTTGGCGTCCTTGAGGGCGAACGGCTCGATCCGGTCGCCGATGGCCAGGCCGGCGGCCTGGACCAGCGCCGCCATGGCCAGCGCCGCGATCGACGCGATAGCGCGACTCCTAAGCATCCTGATTCTCCTGTGCAGCATCGTCGTCCGTCAGCGGCGACGGTGTGCTCTTCTCCACTGTGGCTACGACGCGTCGTGCCTGGCTGGATCTGGGCGGGCCGCGTTGCAGAGGGGCGTGTGGCGTGTAGAATGGGGCGCGTTTGTGAATGAGGATGTTCGCCCGGAGTCTTCTTGTTGCGCGAAGAGTTCTGGCGTCCGCGGTGAGACATGGGCGGGTACAAGGTCAGGCTCGACGACGGCAGTGAAATCGGACCGCTCGACCTCGCGAGCGTGCGCTCCTGGTACAACGACGGCCTCATCAATCCGGAGAGCATGGTGCTGGCCCCCGGATCGAGACGCTGGGCCCACCTACGCCAAGCCATCGACATCCGAGCTTGGGGCGGCGCGACGCTGCGAGCTGGGACGCGCAAGCGCGCAGCGCCCGCGGTCCGAGAGTCGGTGGGATATACGTCGCGCGAACGCGGCGACGGTCGCGTACAGCGTCTGAGGGCACCGCTGGCCGGAGTCCTGTTCATCGTGGGCGCGGCCCTGGCGGGCTTCTGGGTCTTTTGGCCCGAGCAGCAGCGGGCGGCGCTCCACGGCTGGCCCTGGCCGCAGATCGGCCTGGGGCTGCTCGCGCTCGGTCTGAGCCTCTTCGTGCGACCGCACATCACGCGCCGACTCGTGTTCGGCGTGCTGCTGCTGTCGGGAATCGCGGCGCTTGCGATGATCGGGGTGCTCGTGGTCGAGAAGGCGCCACCGATCGCCTACATCGTCTTGGGCGGCGGGATCCTCGCTTGTTTCGGATTCGTGGCGCTGCTCGAGGGCCCGTCAGGCTCGTGGTTGCGCACAGTGCTTGGCAGCCTGGCCGTCATCGCCGGCTACGGGACGGCTTTGCATGTCGGTCGTGTGGCCCCTGACCAGACAGAATCGCTCCTGAACAGCTGGGTGCTGCCGCAGGCTGAGCTGAGCGACACGCGCGTGGGCATGAAACTCCGTCTGCCGGCCGGCTGGCGCCTAGTGAAGGCGGGTGCGCCTTTCTTGGCCGCTCCCGACGACGCCGTCGGCCGCATCGCTCGCCTGGATGCCAGCGCCTTCGCCTATCTGACTGCCGAAAGGGTGCCGCCGGACGTCGTCCAACTGGAACCCCTCTGCGAACGTGCCGTTGCCGCCCGTCGNNGTCTGGCGCGACGGGTTCACGCTCTACACGCTCGTGGGCTGGGGAGAGGGAGAGAGTCGGGCCGAGGCGGGGCGCCGCTTTGACGAACTGGCGTCTGGGTTCGAGAGCCTGGGCGGGTCGGGCACGCGTCTGGCGGACGCCATCGGCAAGGCGGTGGCTGAGGTCCCATTCATCTCGGCAGCGACAGCCGAGCGACTCATGGGTGCGAGCGACGCGGGAGTACTGGATTCGTCGCAGCTCTTCAAGCGCGCGCTGGTGCTCGCCGGGAAAGGGATTCCGAAGCTCGCGCCGTCGGACGTGCGGGATCTGAAGAACATTCTCGACGTGACGTATCGCGGAATGGACCGGCGCGACCAAAGGCGACTGGCCGATTACCTGGGACTGATCCGCAGCAC
>PMCG01000291.1:858-3020 GCA_003155335.1 Acidobacteriota bacterium | reverse complement strand
TCCTGGTGACCGGACCGACCGGGTCGGGGAAGACGACGACACTCTACGCTGCCCTCTCGGAGATCAAGACCGAGGAGGACAAGATCGTCACCATCGAGGATCCGGTTGAGTACCAGTTGATCGGAGTCACGCAGATACCGGTGAACGAGAAGAAGGGCCTGACCTTCGCTCGCGGCCTGCGCTCGATCCTGCGCCANNATCATGGTGGGGGAGATCCGCGACCCGGAGACCGCCGACATTGCCATCCAATCGGCATTGACGGGGCATCTGGTCTTCACGACGGTGCACGCCAACAACGTCTTCGACGTCCTCGGGCGCTTCCTCAACATGAAGATCGAGCCCTACAATTTCATCTCGGCCCTCAACTGCGTCCTGGCCCAGCGCCTGGTGCGACGCATCTGCATGCACTGCCGCCATCCCGTCCAGCCTCCGAAGGAGCTGCTGGAGGTCTCGGGGCTGGATCCTAAGACGCATGCGGGCACGCCTTTCTATGAAGGCGCTGGCTGCATCGAGTGCAACGGCACGGGCTATCACGGACGGACGGCGATCTGTGAGCTGCTGGACCTGTCGGATCGCGTGCGGGAGCTGATCCTCGACCGGCGTTCGAGCAACGAGATCAAGCGCGCGGCGCGCGAAGAGGGCATGATCTTCTTGCGCGAGGCGGCNNGTCCCTCGCATTGCGCGCAGGGGTGCCAGCCTGGCGTCCGGGCTCGCCACCTGGCTGCGCGAGCCGGATCGCCCGCTGCTGGGGATCGAGGTGCGCGCCAACTCCCTCGCGGCCCTGCGCCTGACTCAGAGCCATGGACGGCGGGCCCTGGCCGCCGCGGCCGAAGTGCGCCTCAGCGAGCAAAGCCTGCGCCTGTCGATGGTCCACCCCAACGTGACGGACGCAGCGGCGTTCAAAGGCGCCGTGGGACTGCTGCTCGAGCGCGTCGGCGCCCTGACGGAGCGGCGCGTGGCCCTGGCGCTGCCGGACAGCGTCGCGCGCATCGTTGTGCTAAGCGGGCCAGACATCGCAGCGGCACGCGGTGCGGGGATGGCGGACGTGGTGCGTTTTCGCCTGCGCGAGAAAGTGCCCTTCGACATTCGGCAGGCCACCGTGGTCTCGGAGCTCGTGCCAGCAGCGAACGCAACGTCGCCAGGCGCAGCCCTGTGCGTGGCTGTGCTGCACTCGGTGCTGCAGGAGTACGAGGGGGCCGTCGAATCTCATGGCCTGAGAGCGGGCCTTGTCGAGATCAGCGGCCTGGCGCTGCTGAGATCGTCCCTCGCCTCACGGGCCGCGGGGGACTGGCTGACGCTGAACTGGGACGAGGACCATTTCTCGCTGTTTCTGACGCGCGGCGGCGTTCCTCTGCTGGCTCGGACGGTGGTGGGACGGGCCGACCCCGATGGCGTTGGGCGCGAGCTGAGCAACACGATCCTGTATCATTCCGAGCGACTGGGTGGCGGAGGGTTGGCCGGGGTGCGCTTGCGCTCCGCCCATCTGCCGGTGATCGAGGCGTCCGAGCACGTAGCGCGCGTGCTCGGGGTGGTGCCGACGGTCATCGATCCCCTCGCCGCTCTCGGCGGCGAGTCGTCGGGCGAGCTGGGACAGGCGTTGGCCGGGGTCGCTTGTGCACTGGGCGACGGTCCGGGATGAGTCGAGGAAGTCGCATGGTGGAGCGCGGACTGACCTTTGTCGAGATGATCGCCACGGCCGCGATCCTCTTGATCCTCGCGTCTGCGATCCTGCCGATGACCAGGACCATGCACAGGCGGAGCCAGGAGCTCGAGTTGCGCCGGGCTCTGCGGGAGATTCGCACGGCTATCGACGAGTACCACAAGAGCTTGGCGGGGCCGGGCGCTCAGGGCGTCCCGGGCCTTCCCGCTGTTCCGGGGATGCCGTCCGCGACGGGTCAGCGACGGATCAGCCCCCTCGAGAACAAGCTCGGGATGGAAGGCTATCCGGAGAAGCTCGAGTCGCTAGTCGAAGGCGTTCGTGGCGAGGGCGTCTCGGACGTCAAGATCAAGTTCCTGCGTCGCATCCCGATCGATCCCATGACCAATTCGGCGGAGTGGGGGCTCCGGTGCTACCAGGACGAGCCTGACAGCACCTCGTGGTGCGGGAAGAACGTGTACGACGTCTATACCAAGAACGAGGGGCGCGGCCTGGACGGGACGCT
>PMCG01000291.1:0-729 GCA_003155335.1 Acidobacteriota bacterium | reverse complement strand
AGCGCCGGACTGGCAGACCGTGCCCAGCGAGCCTGATCCGAGCGCTCCTGATCAGGCGCCTGGCGTGTACGACGTGCACAGTTCGACGGAGGAGCTCTCGTTGGGTGGGGAACCGTACAAGGAATGGTGATGAGTCGGCGTCGTCAACTCGGATTCATGGCGCTGCTGGTCGGAGTCGGACTTCTGCTCTGGTACTGGAGCCTGAGGTCGCCGTCCACCGTCGTGTCCGCCACGTCGCGCGACGCAAAGGGCACGGAGCCGCTGTCGCTGGACGACGTTGCGCCCATCGGCCTGGACCGTCTCGCCCGCATGGACGCGGATAACGAGACTGAGGAGGCCGCCGACGACGCGGCCGCGCGCGTCGAAGAGCAGCATGCCGCGTCCGCGCGTGCGGCGCAGGCCCGGAGTGCCGCAGAGGCGGCGGCTGTGCCCACAGTGCCGCCGGCACTCGTGGAGCCGACGCCACCGCCGATGAGCGTGCGTTTCATCGGCGCCGTGGAGGTGCGCTCGGGCGTCTGGGTGGCGTCGCTCCTCACGGATCACAAAGACCTTCTGACAGGCAAGGAGGGCGACGTCATCGGCAACCGCTATCGAATCGTGAAGATCGGCATACAATCCATCGACCTCTTGGAGACGGCGTCCGGCCGTCAACGGCGAGTCCAGTTGGGAGGCAGCTAGGTGATCCAGGTGCGGAGCAAACTTCCAAGCGCGCGCGTCCTGGCCGGGACG
>PMCG01000073.1 GCA_003155335.1 Acidobacteriota bacterium | reverse complement strand
TGCTTGAAGAGCTGCGGCGACTGTGGCAGCGCATAGAACTGTCCGTGGTGGACGCGCGACGGAACGAGATAGTCGCGCGCGCCTTCGGGCGTCGACTTGGCAAGGAACGGGGTCTCGATCTCGAGGAAGCCCTGTTCGTCGAGGTAGCGTCGCGTCTGCATCGTGACCGAGTGTCGCAAGCGCAGGCTGCGCTGCAAACGCGGCCGGCGCAGGTCCAGATAGCGGTACTTCAGCCGCACGTCCTCAGAGGTCGTGATCTCGTCCTCGATCGGAAACGGCGGCGTGCGGGCCTCGCTCAGGATGTGGATCTCGCGCGCCTGCACTTCGACCGTGCCTGTGGGCAGCTTCGCGTTGACAGTGTCCGCGCTCCTCAGGACGACCTCGCCCACGACTCCCAGCACGTACTCCGTGCGCACCTGGTCCGCCTTGTCGTGCGCAGCGGCCGACACTTCCGGCCGCGCCACCACCTGGCACAGGCCCTCGCGGTCGCGCAGGTCGATGAAGATGACGCCGCCCAGGTCGCGCCGCGTGGCGGCCCAGCCCAGGAGCGTCACGGTCTCGCCCACCATCGCCTCGGTGAGCGCCCCGCAGTAGTGCGTGCGCGTCAGGTTTCCCAGCACGTCAACCATCGAGCCTCTCCCTGAAGTACTCGGCAAGCCGCGCCTCGGGCACTTCTTCCTGCGCCGAGCTCGCCATGTTTCGCACTGTCCAGACCCCGCGTGCCTGCTCGTCCTCGCCCAGGATAGCGACGAAGCGCGCGCCGAGCTTGTCGGCCTTCTTCATCTGCGACTTGAGCCCACGCCCCTCGTGATCGAGAAGCGCGCTGCGCCCGGCGGCCCGTAGCCCACGCTGCGCCAGCAGCGCTCGATCCAGCGCGCCCGGAGCCAACGGGACCAGGAACACCTCACAGCGCCGCGTCTGCGCGCTCTCCCCCTCTGCGGCGGGGATCAGCGCCAGGCGCTCCATGCCCACCGCGAAGCCGATGCCACACAGCTCCGGCCCGCCCAGCTCGTGCACCAGCCCGTCGTAACGGCCGCCGCCGAGCACGCTGTTCTGCGCCCCGAGAGCGCTACTGGTCACCTCGAACGTGGTGCGCACGTAGTAGTCGAGCCCTCGCACCAGCCGAGGCTCCACTCGGTAGGCAATCCCCAGCAGGTCCAGCTGCCGCCGCACCTCGGCGAAATGGTCGCGGCACTCAGCACAGAGGTGATCGGTGATCTTCGGGAGCGTCGCGATCAACGGCTGATCCGCTGGCACCTTGCAATCCAAGACGCGCAGCGGGTTGACGTCGGCCCGGCGCTGGCAGTCGGCGCACAGGCGCGCCTTCTCCTTTGCCAGCGCGCCACGCAGCGTCTCCAGATAGGCCGGCCGGCAGTGCGCGTCGCCCACGGAGTTCAACAGCAGCTCGCACCCGCCCACGCCGCACTCGGCGAGCAAGGTCAGCGCCAGCTCGACGATCTCGACGTCGATCGACGGACGCGACATACCGAAGGCCTCGACGTTGATCTGATGAAACTGCCGCTGGCGGCCCTTCTGAGGCTGCTCACGCCGGAACATCGGCCCGATGGCGTAGAGCTTGAGCATCGGATCCGACTGGGCGAGATTGTGCTCGATGACGGCACGCACGATCCCGGCCGTGGCTTCGGGCCGCAGCGTGAGCGATCCGCCGTCGCGATCCTCGAAGGTGTACATCTCCTTGGACACGATGTCGGTCTCGCTGCCGATGCCGCGCGCAAAGAGCTGGGTCTCCTCGAAGACCGGCGTGCGGATCTCGCGGTAACCGTAGCGCGCAAAGACAGCGCGCGCGATGCGCTCGTGGCGCTGCCAGGTCTCTGCCTCCTCTGGCAGGATGTCTCGCGTGCCCTTGATTGCCTGGATCACTGCCTCACGCCCCTGCCCGGTGCAGCTCTTTGTACTCGACGTAGTGCGCTGCCGAGAGCCGCAGTTGCTCCACTTCGCCGTCTGCGACCGCACGCCGCAGGCGCGCCGGAACGCCCATCACTAGGCTACGCCGCGGGACCTGCATGCCCTCCGGCACCACAGCGCCGGCGGCCACGATGCTCTCCTCGCCGACGTGCGCGCCGTTGAGCACCTTGGCGCCCATGCCGATCAGGCAGCGCGCACCGATGCGACATCCGTGCAGGATCGCCCCATGGCCGACCGTGACCTCCTCGGCGATCTCGGTCCAGAGCTCGCCGAAGTCCGCGTGGATCGCACAGAGATCCTGCACGTTGGAGCGCGCGCCGATACGAATGCGATTGACGTCGCCCCGAATGACCGCGCCCGGCCAGACGCTGGCCTGCTCGCCGATGACGACGTCGCCGATGACCAACGCCGAAGTGTCGACGTACGCGCCGGCGCCCAGCGTGGGCAGGGTTCCTCGAAACGGCCGGATCATCGCCCCTCCGAAACGCGGCAGTCTACCAGACGGTTGACACGCGCAGCAAACCTCTGGCGGGCGCGATCTTCTCGCCTCTCGTAGGCACGGCGCGCCGTGCCCCTACAGCATGGATGCTGACCGATCGCGCCACCCCGCGAATCCGTCGACACCTCGTGACGCGTAAAGGTCGTAGGATTGGGTGTGCGATGAAGCTCAGAACTGCCGTCACTTCGATGGGCATACTCGTGGGAACCGCGCTGAGCGCTTCGCTCCGCGCTCAGACGCGAACAGGCGACACGCTGCCAGCAGGAAAGGAGACGCGAACGAACATGCCAAGCTATGAACCCAAGGACTTCTCGCGGCTACTGGGGATGGAGGGCTTCAGCGACACGTTGCTGAAGAACCATTTCACCCTCTACCAGGGCTACGTCACCAACACGAACAAGGTCTTCGACGCGCTCGGCCAGATCACGCAGGACGGCAAGGCTGCCACGCCTGATTTCGCCGAGCTCAAGCGCCGCCTCGGCTGGGAGTTCAACGGCATGAGGCTGCACGAGCTCTACTTCGACAACCTCGGCGGCAAGGCAGCGCTCGACAAGGGCGGCAAGCTCGCCAAGGCGATCGAGTCCGGTTTCGGAGCGTACGACCGCTGGGAGGCCGATTTCAAGGCGACTGGCACGATGCGCGGCATCGGCTGGACCATCCTCTACCAGGACAACGTCGGCGGCCGCCTGTTCAATCAGTGGATCAACGAGCACGACACAGGCCATCCGGCGGGTTGCACGCCACTGCTCATCCTGGATGTCTTCGAGCACGCCTTCATGGTCGACTACGGCCTGAAGCGCGCGGACTACATCGGCGCCTTCTTCAAGAACATCGACTGGAAGGCCGTCGAGGGTCGGGTGAGGTAGGGGCGCGCGGCCGTGCGCCTCGCGGGGCGAGGGCCCGTCCTCGCCCTGACGCGGCCAGTCGCGACGCCGAACGCGCCGGCCCGGCGGTGGAGGGTCGTATCCGGTAGGGGTGGGGCCCTGTCCCCACCCGCCGCGAGGCCCTGTCCTCGCCTGACGCAGCCAGTCGCGAGCGGAGGATCAGTCTGTGAGTGAACCTGTCATCGCCGGCCGGAAGTCCATCAAGCTCGACCTCGCTGCCGGGACCTACTCGTGGTGCCGCTGCGGCCGCTCAGCTACACAGCCCTTCTGCGATGGCTCGCACAAGGACACCGACCTCGCCCCGGTCGATTTCGAGATCACGGAGCCTCGGCGCGTCTCGCTCTGCCTCTGCAAGCTCACGCAGACCCCCCCCTTCTGCGACCACACGCACAGAACCCTGCCGCCTGACGAGCCCACCGCTGACGCGCTCGTCGGCGACGGTCCGGCGTAGGTCCTGCCCCTCGACCGCCAGCTCAGCGACGCTTGAGCTTCGCGAGGCGGTCGAGTGCGAGCTGCAGGCGTTCTTCGGGGGCTGTGAGGGTCATGCGGAAGTAGCCCTCTCCCGCAGCGCCGAAACCGTTGCCCGGCGTGGCCACGATGCCGGCCTTTTCGAGTAGCTCCGTGCAGAATGCCGCGCTCTTCTTGCCTTTGGGCACCTTCACCCAAACGTAGAACGATGCCTTCGGTAGGCGCACGTCGAAACCGAGCGCCTGGAGCCCTGGCACAAAGAGGTCGCGACGCGCCTGGTAGAGCCTGCGGATCGAGTCCGTCATCTCCGCCGGCGCTCGGAATGCCTCGATCGCCATGGCTTGGATCGCGGAGACCACGCCGGAGTCGAGGTTGCCCTTGACCGCGGCCAGCGCCGCGATCAGCTCGGGCCTAGCCACCGCAAAGCCCACACGCCAACCGGTCATGTTGTACGTCTTCGAAAGCGAGTGGAATTCGATCGCGACGTCTTTCGCGCCGGGAGCTTCGAAGATGCTCGGTGGCCGCGCGCCATCGTAGTAGATCTCGGAGTACGCCATGTCGTGCGCCAAGATCAGCCCGTGCTTCCTGCAGAAGCGCACGGCTTCGGCAAAGAACGACAACGGCGCTGTGGCTGCGGTGGGGTTGTTGGGATAGTTGAGCCACATCAACCGCGCGCGCTTGAGCTGCGCAGCCGGGATCTTGCCGAAGTCGGGTAGGAAGTCGTTCTGAGACAGCAGCGGCATCCTCACCGGAACGCCGCCGCAGAAGACCGTGCCGGCGTGGTACACGGGGTAGCCAGGGTCTGGGCACAGCACGCGATCGCCAGGATTGACAAAGGCGAGGGGCAAATGGCCAATGCCCTCCTTGGTACCGATGAGCGCCAACACCTGCGACGCCGGTTCGACCTTCACACCGAAGCGATGCCCCACCCAGTCGGCAGCGGACTTGCGAAACTCCGGCAGACCTGCACCCAGCGGGTACTGGTGGTAGGCAGGATTGGCCGCGGCCCGGCTCAGGGCNNTCGAACTTCATCCTCTCCTCCCGGGTGGGGAATCAGTATCCAAACGCTGCCAGGTCGAGTTCGCCTTCGAAGAGCACGACCGCTGGCCCCTCGAGCGCCACCTGACGGGCCGAATCGCCGTCCAGCTCGAAATGCACGGTCAGCACTGAGCCGCTCCGCACCGTGACGGCGACCGGCGATTGGACCCGACCCAGGCGCGCCATCAAGATCGCGGACGCCACCGATCCCGTCCCACACGCGAGAGTCTCGTCCTCGACTCCGCGTTCGTACGTGCGCACCTGGATGGCCTTCGGACCTGTCACGCGAACGAAGTTGACGTTGGTCCCCTTCGGCGCAAATGCCTCGTGGTGGCGCAGTGCACGTCCGAGGTCGCGCACTGGCGCGTCGTTCAGGTCCTCCCAGGGCACGACGATGTGCGGCACGCCGGTGTTGAGACTGTGAACTTTGAGTTTGCGGCCCTGCGCTTCCACTTCCACGTCCAGCCGCATCGAGTGCGGCTCGGTCATGTCCAGCCGCACGCGACTGTCTTCCGTGAGCGCCGCGTGGAAATCGCCTGCCAGGTTCTCGAAGTCCATGCTGCGACCGACGGCTCCCACCAGGACGGCAAAGCGCGCGATGCAACGGGCGCCGTTGGCGCACATCTCGGCCTCGCTGCCGTCGGTGTTGAAGTAGCGCATGCGGAAGTCCTTGCGCGGGGATTTTTCGAGCAGCAGCAGACCGTCAGCGCCGATGGCCGCCTGGCGAGCGCACACGCGCGCCGCGAACGTCGTCGCCGGCTCAGGCACGATCCCGGCACGGTTGTCGATGACGACGAAATCGTTGCCTGCGCCGCTCATCTTGAGGAAGCGGATCTTCTCAGCCACGGCGCCCTCTCCCGCTGCCGGCAACGCCCGGAGGGATCGTCTCACCCCGTACGAGATCGGCGTACGACTCGCGCCGACGAATCACGTGCCACTGCTTCCCGTCCACCAGCACCTCGGCTGCGCGGCCACGCGAGTTGTAGTTGCTCGACATGGCAAAGCAGTAGGCCCCCACCGAGCGCACGGCCAGGCAGCGTCCCGCGCGCGGCAGCGCCATCAAGCGATCCTTCGCCAGAAAGTCGGCGCTCTCGCAGATCGGCCCGACGACGTCGATGCGCCGCTTGGTGCCGCGGTTCTCCCGCTCGCGCAGCGGGACGATCGCATGGTACGCGCCATACAGCGTCGGCCGGATCAGGTCGTTCATCCCGGCGTCCACGATCACGAAGGTCTTGCGCGCGGCCGGCTTCACGTAGATCACGCGCGTCAGCAGAACGCCGGCATTGCCCACGATGAACCGTCCGGGCTCGAGCAGCAGCTTGAGCTCCTGCCCGTGCAGCAGCGGCAGGATCGCGCTGGCGAACTCGCGCGCGGTGCGCGGCCGTTCTCTGTCGTAGATGATCCCCATGCCGCCGCCGAGATCGAACGTGCGCATGTCGTGACCACGGCCGCGCAGCGTCTTCACCAACCCCAGCGTCTTGCGAATCGCGGCCTGGTACGGCGCGACCTCGGTGATCTGCGAGCCGATGTGCAGGTGCACCCCGACAAGATCGATGTGTCTGAGCTTGCGCGCACGGTCGTAGACCTCCGGCGCCTCGGCAATCGGCACACCAAACTTGTTCTCGCTGCGTCCGGTNNCGGCGCGCGATGGAGTTGAGGCGCAGCGCTTCCGGCCAGGATTCCATGTTGAACATCTGAATTCCGGCCCTCACAGCCACTTCAATCTCGGCGTCCGTCTTGCCCACGCCGGCGAAGACCGTCTTGCCCATCGCGCCGCCAGCGCGTCGCACGCGGTACAGCTCGCCGGCCGAGACGACGTCGAAGCCGGCGCCCGCGTGCGCCAGGGCCGCCATGAGTGCCATGCTCGAGTTCGCCTTCGCCGAGTAGTAGATCTGACAGTCAACGTCCGCGAAGGCCTCAGCGAAACGCCGATAGTGGCCGAGCACGGTGCCGAGACTGTAGACGTACGTCGGGGTGCCCACCGAATCCGCGATCCTCTGCAGTGGGACGCCTTCACAGCAGAGCGCGCCGCGTCGGTATTCGTAGAGATCCACGAGCACCACCTCGCACAAGATGTGGGGCGGCCAAGGGTGCACCGCCCCACTTATGGCGTGAAACTAACATACGGCAGCCCAGACCGTCAAAGACGGCCGCCGTTCTGCGCTTCAGCGCTGCGTGGTGCTCGACGCGCCGCCCATGAGGTCTGTGAGGGTCGCCTCGATCTTCTCTCGACGGGCCACCAACGCCGCCACACGCTCGCGGCTCTCGGCAACGACCTCCGGCTTGGCGCGCTCCACGAACTGCGGGTTGTCCAGCTTGCGCTTGAGCCCCTCCAGCTCCTGCTCGAGCTTGAGCCGCTCCTTGGTCAGGCGCGTCTTCTCGGCAGCCACGTCGAAGAGGCCTGCCCTCGGGATATGGATCTCCCCGGTCTCGCCGTGCAGCTTGATGACATCGCCCGTCTCTGCCGGGCTATCGCGCAGCACCTCAATGCGCTCAAGGCGCGCGAGGCTCCGTATCCACTCAGCGTGCGCTCGAACCTGGTCGCTCAGGCTGCCGGCGACGATGGCGGCGTCGAATCTGCGCTTTGGCTCGATGCCGTTCTCCGACCGCCACGTGCGAATGCGTGTCACGTCTGCGCAGAGCCGGTTCATCACAAGCTCCGAACCGAGCGGGGCGGCGGGCACGTCGTCGATCATCGGGAATCGGGAGACCATGATCGTCTCGCCCTCGTGTGGCAGGCGCTGCCAGATCTCCTCGGTGATGAACGGCATGATCGGATGCAGCAGTCGCAGGGATGTCTCGAGCACGTTCAGCAACACTGCGCGGGTCTCGGGCGCCCGCGCCGCATCCGCAAGATACGTCTTGGAAATCTCCAGATACCAGTCGCAGAACTGGCCCCAGACGAAGTGATAGATCGTGTCGGCGGCGCGATCGAATCGGAACTCGCCGAGCGCCTCCGTGACGACGCCAATCGCGCCTCGCAGCTCGCCGAGGATCCAGCGGCTGGCGAGCGGCAGCGCATCGGTGTCGAACGATTTGGCCACCTCGCCTTCGAGATTCATCAACACGAAGCGCGAGGCATTCCAGAGCTTGTTCGCAAACGCCTGATACCCGGCCAGGCGCGCGATCGAGAGCGCCGGGTCGGTGCCGGGCGCTGCGAGCGCCGCGAGCGTGAACCGCAAGGCGTCGGCGCCGTGCTGCTCGATTAGCTCCAGCGGGTCGACCGAGTTGCCCTTGATCTTCGACATCTTCTCGCCCTTTTCGTCGCGGACGAGACCGTTGATGAAGATCTGCTTGAAAGGCACTTCGCCTGTGAAGTGCATGCCCATCATGATCATGCGCG
>PMCG01000209.1 GCA_003155335.1 Acidobacteriota bacterium | reverse complement strand
GGCGGGAGCCCCCCGCATCACAGCGGCGCCCGAATTCACTTCGGGCGCCGCGCATGGATCGGCGCGTGGCCCTCTTGGCTACGTTCATCCTGGCAATCTCGTGTTTCCACGTGCGCTTTGGCCAGGAAGTTCGCATGTACGCGTTCATCACGCTGCTCGTGGCCATCAACCTCTACTTCTTGTCGCGCCTCCTTCTCGATGAAAGACCGGCGCGCTCGCACTGGTGGGGCTTGGCGATCTCAGAGGCGGCCGTGATGCTCACACACAACACAGCGCTGCTCTATCCGCTGACGCTGAACGTGGGAGTGTTGTGCGTAGCCGTGGCTCATGCCGCCGCCAGGACGCCCGTCGCTGCTTCGGGCGAGGGCGGACGCGCGTTTCTCTTCCGCTGGATTCGATTCCAGACTCTGGCGCTGTTGCTCTGGCTGCCTTGGATCATACCGCTCGTGCGCCAATCCAGCGCCCTGTACCAGCGCCACTGGATCCCGTTTCCGACGCCCCGGATCGTGTGGCGCGCGATCGAGAACTTCAGCTTCTCGTCGATCCCGAGGGATTTTCCGTACCTGAGCTTCTGGATCAGCCTCTACCTGCTGTTGGCGCTCGCGGGCGTGATCTGGCTGCGACGCAACAGAACCGCCGTGGCGCTGCTGCTCGCGCTCTTCTTGACGCCGCTCGTGACAGAGGTGCTGATCAGCCTCAGGCGACCGATGTTCCTGGACCGCACGCTGATCTGGACCACGCTGGCGTACTACATGCTCATGGCTGCAGGGATCGTGGGTCTCGGCGCATGGCTGAGACGCGGCGCCCCGTGGTTGTCGCGCGCAGTGCCAGCAGGGCTGCTTGCCGTCGTGATCGCGCTCAGCTTCTTTTCCCTCAGGCACTACTACCTCGACTACAAAAAAGAGGGATGGGACGCAGCCGCGCGCTTCCTCGCTGACAAGCTCCAGCCGGGCGACGTGATCGTCTTCAACACGATCCTGGCCCAGGTCCCGCTGGAGTACTACTTCCGCAGCTACCACAAGCAGGTGGAGATGCGCGGCCTGCCCATGGACCTGGACGAGCGTCCGCTGCCAGAGCCAACGATGACAGCCAGCGACATCCCGTACGCTCGGCGCCTGCTACTGGGTCGTCGGCGCGTCTGGCTGGTCTACTCCCACGAGGCCTACACGGATCCGGACCGGCTGGTTTGGCGCGTGCTGCGCGAGCAGATGCGTCCAGGCGAGACGCGCGGTTTCGTCGGCTTGAAAGTCGTATTGTTCGAGCGGAAGCAGGACGCCGGTGTCTCGTCACCGCGGGCACAGTAGGTGGCGCGCTGGCCGGCCGTCTCCTAGCTGCGCGGCCGAAACATCTGGTAGGTCTTGTAGCCGCCGGGCAGGTTCTTCACGCGAAAGCCGTTCTGCGCGAGGAAGCGCGCCGCATAGTAACTGCGCTGGCCAGCGGCGCAGTGTATCCAGATCTCGCGGTCGCGCGGCAGCTCGTCGATGCGCGAACGCAGCGCAGAGAGCGGGAGGTTGACCGCGCCCGAGATGCTGCTGGCCGCATGCTCCGCCGCCTCGCGCACGTCGAGGATCAGCGCCTGCGTGGCTGCGAGGTCCTCCCAACGCGCCAGCGCGACGTCGCCGCGCACGACGTTGGAAGCGACCATGCCTGCCACGTTGATCGGGTCCTTGGCAGCGCCGAACTGCGGCGCATAGCACAGCTCGGCCTCCTCGAGATCAAAGACCGTGGCGCCCTTCTGGATCGCCATGGCGAGGACGTCGATGCGCTTCTCGACGCCCTCCTCGCCAACGGCCTGCGCGCCGAGCACGCGGCCGGTCTCGCGCTCGAAGAGCAGCTTGAGGTGGATCGGTCGCGCGCCGGGATAGTACGCGACGTGGTGGCCAGGGTGCAGATAGATCCGCTCGTAGTTGTCGATCCCCGCACGCTTGAGGCTCTTCTCGGTTGCGCCGGTCAAGGCCGCGGTCACGCCGAAAAGGCCACACACCGCGGTCCCCTGCACGCCGCGGAACAGACGCGGACGACCTGCGATCGATTCGGCGGCCAGGCGGCCCTGGCGATTGGCCGGGCCGGCGAGCGGGATCAGGCTCCACGCCCCGGTGACGAAGTCGCGCACCTCGACCATGTCGCCCACGGCCCAGATCGCCGGATCGTTCGTGCGCATCTGCTCGTCCACGCGCACGCCGCCCAGCTTGCCGAGCGCGAGGCCAGCGTTGCGCGCCAGCGTCACCTCTGGACGCACGCCGATGGCCAGGATGACCAGATCAGCGGGGAGGACTGCTCCGCTGGAGGTGCGCACGACCAGGCCACCATCGTGCTCTTCAAACCTGGCGACGCCGTCGCCCAGATGCAGGTCGACGCTCTGGCGCTGCAAGTGATCGTGGATCTCCTCTGTCATCTCCGCATCGAACGGCGGCAGAACGTGAGGCGCCATCTCGACGACAGTGACAGCCAGACCGCGCTGGGCAAGATTCTCCGCCATCTCGAGCCCGATGAACCCGCCGCCCACGATCACGGCACGGCGTGCGGCGCGCGCCTCGATCCACTCACGGATGCGCCGGCTGTCGGGGATCGTGCGCAAGGCGAAGATGCCGGGGAGATCGATGCCCGGCAACGGGGGTCGCACGGGCGCAGCGCCCGTTGCCAGCACCAGCACGTCGTAGCGCTCGCGGTAGCTCTGTCCCGTGGCACTCTCGCGCACCTCGATCTCGCGGCGCTCGCGGTCAATCGCGACGATCTCGCTCTCCACCCGCACGTCGATGCGGAAGCGCTCGCGGAACAGCTCGGGCGTGGCCAGCAGCAGCCGCTCCTCCTCGCGGATCACGCCGCCGACGTAGTACGGCAGGCCGCAGTTGGCGAACGACACGAACGGTCCGCGATCAAAGACCACAATCTCGCAGCTCTCGTCGAGCCGCCTGAGACGTGTCGCGCAGGATGCGCCGCCCGCCACGCCGCCGACGATCAGGACTCGTCTACGTTCAGGCATCTTCCTTCCTCCCCGCGCACTTCGAGCACGNNTCCGGTCCTTGACAGGTTCTGCCGCGGGAGGATAGCGTTACCGCCCGAGGACGCCGCGTGCGACAAGGCGTGCCTGTGCCTGGACCAGGTCTTCGACCTGCTTTGCGAGCGGGGCCACGATGGAGAAGCTGAAAGACGGAGAACAGAAGCGAGCCGTGGTGTGCGGCGCGGGCGGCTTCATCGCCAGCCACCTGGTCAAGCGCTTGAAGCGCGAGGGCTACTGGGTGCGCGGCGTCGATCNNNATCCATTCCGCCGAATGCGAGATCATGCGCAACAGCAGCCTGATCAACATTCACATGACGCACTCCGCGTCGGCAGCCGGGATCAAACGCTACCTCTTTTCCTCGTCGGCCTGCGTCTACCGCGACATGCGCGCCGATGAGCCCGAGCTGGCTGAGCCTGCGGCCTATCCTGCGCTGCCGCACAACGAGTACGGCTGGGAGAAGCTCTACGCCGAGCGCGTGGCGATGGCCTATGGCCGCCGCTACGGCATGGTCGTGCGGCTGGCCCGATTCCAGAACTGCTACGGGCCCGAGGGCACGTGGCGCGGTGGACGCGAGAAGGCGCCCGCAGCGATGTGCCGCAAGATCGCGGAGACCGAGGACGGCGGCACGATCGAGGTGTGGGGCGACGGCACGGCCATGCGCGCCTACACCTACATTGACGACATGGTCGACGGCATTCGCGCGCTGATGCGCTCCGATCTCGACGACGGCGTCAACATCGGGCGTCGCGAGTACGTCTCGGTCGACCAGCTGGCGTGGCTCGTGGCCGAGGTGGCCGGGAAGAAGATCCAGATCCGCCACNNCGGCTGGGAATCGAAGATCTCCTTGCGCGAGGGCCTGTCGCGCACCTACGCCTGGATCGCCGGTCAGGTCGCTGCCCAACGCGGGAAATGATCGCGCCGGAGTGGGACTATCTCGTCGTCACGGCCGCGAACGACGCGCAGGCAGCGGCGTATGACGAGCAGTTGCGCCTGCGGCACGAGCTGGGGCTGATCCCGCACGTCCGTCAGATCCTGACGCTGGCCGACCCCGGCGGCCGTCGCGTCGGCAGCGGCGGCAGCACGATTCACTGCCTGTTCACGATCCTCGCGCGCGAGCTGGCAGGCGACGCCGCGCGCATGGTGCGCCACGACGCATGGCGGGCGACGCTGGCTGGGCTGCGCATCCTGATCCTGCACGCCGGCGGCGACTCGCGCCGGCTGCCCGCCTACTCGCCCTGCGGCAAGCTGTTCGTGCCCTTGCCGGGCGAGTCTGATCGCGCCTGCGGCCTGACGCTCTTCGACCGCCAGGTCCCGGTCTATCTCCAGCTTCCGCCCGGCGCGCCGGGCCAAGGCCAGGTCGTGATCGCCTCGGGCGACGTGCTGCTCACCTTCGANNTCGCGCAGAACCACGGCGTCTACTGCGTCGACGCGGCGGGCCGTGTGCGGCGATTCCTTCAGAAGCCGACGCCGAAGGAGCAGAGCGAGCGCCAGGCGCTGAGCCGTCGCGGCGAGGCTGTCCTCGACATTGGCGTGCTGAGCTTTGACGCCGACGCAGCGCTGCGGCTGCTCAGTCTGTGTGCCGTCGACGCAGCCGGCGCCAGCGCGCTCCGCTGGGCGGGCCCCATGGCGAACGCCATCGAGGCGCGCGGTCTCGACTTCTACCGCGAGGTCTGCTGCGCCCTCGGGTCAGAAGCGACCTTCGAGGAATACGCGCCGGCCGTNNCTGCTGCCGCGCTGCGGCTTCCTGCACTTCGGCACGACGCGTCAGTTGATCAGCAGCGGCAACGATCTGCTCAGCATCGACCGCCGCAGCTCGTACCACGAGGCCTGTCTCAGCATCAACAACACGCTCGGAGAGAACGGTGCGATCCGCGGGCGCAACTCGTGGGTCGAGGGCTGCCGCATCGATGCGGCCCTGACGCTCGGCGGCGAGAACGCCGTCATCGGCGTCGACGTAACCATGCCGGTCGCGCTGCCGCCACGCGCCGCGCTGGACGTACTGGCCGGCCGCACCCGTCGCGGCGAGCCGGCCTTCTTTGTGCGCGGCTACGCGAGCCACGACGTGCTTCACAAGTGCGCCGAGACCGGCGGCACGCTCGCCGGCCTGCCGCTCAGCGAGTGGCTGACGGCTCTTGGCGCTCATGCCACGGACGTCTGGGACGCGAGTGTTCCGCCTGCAGCGCGCTGTGTCTGGAACGGCCGCTTCTTCCCGGCGGCAGAGAAGATGGAAGACCATCGTGCTTGGCTCTTCCTGCTCGATCCCCGCACGGTTGACGACAACCAACGGCGCGCCTGGCATGCGGCCGATCGCTACAGCTTCGCGGAGATGCTCCAGCTCACCGATCTGGCAGCCTTCCATCGCCGGCGGGTCTTACACCGCGCTGAGGCAATCCGGCAAGCGGGCTTGCACGTGTTTCGTGCCGAGAGCGAGCTGTCGGCGCGCGAGCTGGCGTACGTCTGGCAGCAGCTCGAAGAAGCGGAACGCGCGCAGTGGTTCGTTGAGCTCGTGCGAGCCACCTATCACGAGTGCGCGCAGGTCGCCGAGCGTGACGGGCTCGAACGGCTGGAAGTCTCGCGCATCCTGCACAGCCTAGGCACGGCGCTCGATCAGCTGGACAGGCGCGAGCCGGGGAGCGGCGTGCGCCTGATCGAACGGCTCTCGGGCGCGCTGGATTCGGACGAGCGGGATTGGCTGGCGGCACTAGACCTGACCCACACCCCGGGTGCGAGCGTCGCGGCATGGACGAGGAGCGCGCAACACGCCGCCTTCGCCCACCTCGGGCACGTCATCGTCTTCAGCACGCAGCCGGCATCACAGTATCCCAAGAGCGCGCTGCGCAGCGACGAGATCATCTGGGGACGCGCGCCGGTGCGGCTCGATCTTGCCGGCGGCTGGACCGACACGCCGCCGTACGCGCTGGAGCACGGCGGCTGTGTGGTGAACGCGGCCGTCACGCTGAACGGTCAACCGCCGATTCACGTCTACGCGCGTGTGATTCCCGAGCCCGAGGTGCGCCTGACGTCGATCGACCACGGCACACGCGTCGTCGTCACGAGCCTCGCCGACCTGCTCGACTACCGCGAGCCGACCGCCCACTTCGGCATCATCAAGGCCGCGCTCGCGTTGACCGGGTTCTCGCCGGCACACGCCACTTGGCCCAAAGGCGTCGCCACCCTGCCCGAGATGCTGCGGCTGTTCGGCGGCGGTCTCGAGCTGACGACGCTGGCCGCCATCCCAAGCGGCAGCGGTCTTGGCACGTCAAGCATCATCGGCGCGGTCTCGATGGGTGTGCTCGGTCGGCTGACCGGCCACGCGATCACGCCGCGCGAGCTCTTCAATGCCGTCCTGCAGCTCGAGCAAGAGCTGACCACGGGCGGCGGCTGGCAGGACCAGGTCGGTGGCGTCGTCCCGGGCGTCAAGATGATCACGACCGAGCCCGGGCTGGTCCCTGATCCACGGCTGCACTTCCTGCCGAGCGAGCTCATCGACCCGCGCGCGAACGAGGGTGTGACGCTGCTCTACTACACCGGCATCAGGCGGCTCGCCAAGGACATCCTGCAGACCGTGGTCGGCAACTACCTCGACCGCGACCGCGCGAGCATGGAGACCTTGCGCCAGCTGCGCGCCCTCCCGCCCGAGATGGCCACTGCGCTCTCGGCCAAGGACGGCGCGCGCTTCGGCCGCCTCATCGACCTCGCTTGGCAACTCAACAAGGCGCTTGATCCCGACTCGACGACGCCGGCGATCGAGGCGATCCTCGACAGCGTGCGCGGCCAGCTCCTCGGCGCCAAGCTCCTGGGAGCAGGTGGCGGCGGCTTCCTGCTGATCGTGGCCAAGTCGCCGGACGATGCGCGGGCGCTCAGGCAGCGCCTTTCGACCGATCCGCCCAACCCGCGCGCCCGGTTCTTCGACTTTGCCGTGGCCCAAGAGGGCCTGGCGATCACCGTCTCCTAGCGCAGTCGTCAGACGACGAGCGACCCCTCGATGCAGGTCACCGACGCTCCACCGACTAGGATCCGTCCATCCGTCCTGCGCTCGATCGCGACACGGCCGGCGCGGCCCAGGCGCTGGCCCTGGCCGACGACGTATCGGGACGGTGCGACACCCGAGGACGTGAGCCATTCGGCCAGGCTGGCATTGAGACTTCCCGTGACCGGGTCCTCGTGGATCCCGAGGGGCGCGGCAAACGCCCGCACCTCGAAGTCGCAGCCGTCGCCTTCGCCGTGGGCGTAGGGCCCGACCACCCCGACCTTGGCGAGATGTCGGAGAGCTGCATGGTCGGGATCGAGCGTCAGGACGGCAGCGGCAGACGGGAGCATGAGCGCGAGCCACTTCGGTCCGTTGTCGAGCCAGCGCGCGTCTCGGATCACCTGCCGATCGATGCCGAGCGCCCGCGCGACCTGCACGAGAAGAGACTCCTCGGCTGGTTCCACGCGGGCGGGAGGGGCCTCGAAGGCCAGGGGCATCGCCCCGTTCGCTGCGGACTCTCCCCTTAGGTGAACGCGGACGAGGCCCACGCCACACTCCTGGACCACGACTGCGGCGGCCTTCGGTCGGCCGCCCTCGGCCAGCCACGCGTGGGCAGACCCGAGGGTCGGATGACCTGCAAACGGCAGCTCTCCACCGGGCGTGAAAATGCGCACGCGGTAGTCGGCTGCTGGATCGGTGGGCGGCAGGAGGAAGGTCGTCTCGGACAGATTGGTCCACCGGGCCAGGGCCTGCATCTGGTCCGCTGTCATCCCAGCGGCCTCACAGACCACTGCCACGGGGTTCCCGCGCAGCGGCACTTCAGTGAACACGTCGATCTGACGAAAGCGCGAGCGCATGCTGGGCCTCCGATGCGCAAGATAGCGCAGGCCGGCCGGTTCGGCTAGACGGCAGTCGACAGACGCCGCCGCAGCGAAAATGGAAGATCTGAAAGCGTCGCCCTCAGTCTTGCGGCGGGTAGGGCGGAGTCGGCTTCCCGGTGTGAAGCAGGGTCTCGATCAGTCCGGCGTCAGGCGCGAGGGTCTGCATCTTCTCTCTGTCGAAGCCCATGATGCCGAAGTCGCCCTTGTAGTCCCAGTTCGCGAAGGCCATGCCGTTCTTTTCGAAGACGGACACGATGTCCGTGTAGTACTTGAGCCGGTCCTTCCGCGCGACAGTGGGCAGGCAGCCGAACTCGCCGCAGTAGAGCTGAAGTCCGAGCTCGCGCGCTCGCCGGATGGCCGGTGCGAACACCTCCTGAAGCTTCTGCCGACCGTAGGGCACGCGGGCATCCGGCATACGACCCGCGACCAACGGGTCCTTGCGGTCGGCATAGGCTTCGAAGTCCGCTTCTGAGATCGGTGGCCCTGGGTAGTGGACCGCGCCGGCGTACGTCTTGAGCGGCGTCCAGTTGGCCTTGTAGTGCGTGAAGATGAGGGGCGCGTAGCTATGGACGCTCAGGATGATGTTCCGGTCGCCCTCGGGCACCTTGAGACTGGGGAAGTTCTCGGGGGTCTGCCACATGTTCGCGCCGATGATGAGGACGCGCGCCGGCTCCTTGGATCGGATGGCAGTGACCGCCCGGCTCACCAGACGATTCCAGTCCTCAGGATCGTCAGCCACGGGCTCGTTCATGACCTCGTAGGCGACTGCACTGGCCGGATACTTCGCTAGGCGCTCCGAGATCTCATGCCACAGCCGGATGAAATTGTCCTGGGCCTTGACGTCGGTCCAGAGTGTGATCTTGCCGCCCTCGAAGGGCGCGTTGAAGTGATGCGCCCGGATCGTGTGCAGGTCGACGATGGCGCGCAGCTTGTACTTGGCACACCAGTCGAGACAGCGCGTCAGATAGGCAAAGGCCGCTTCGGACGGCTTGCCGTCCTCGGTCCAGAGTTCCTTCTCGTCGATCGGGATGCGCACATGGTCGTAGCCCAGGCTCTTGATGAAGCGGATGTCCTTCTCGGTGATGAACGTGTTGCGGGGCGACCAGCCGAAGCACTGGGAGAGCCAGTGGCTGAGGTTCACTCCCCGGCGAATCTCGAATCCCGAGGGGTTGGAGGTGAACTCCGCTGCGCTGACGCGAAGCGCGGCCAGCAGAGCGGCGCAGCAGGCCAGAGCGACGAAGACTCCCTTGGCGATCATGGCCAAATGATAGCGCACGGACGCGATCAGCGCGCGATCTCGCCGTTCACGTCCCACAGGTCCTCCCAGCTCTGGCCCTCTCGCCACAGGAAGACCTGGCCCTTGATCAGCCGGCAGTTCTTGTCGATGCGAGCGATCGCGGCCATGTCCTCGGCCGTCAGTGGCTCGCTCACCGCGGCCCGCAGGTTGCCGAGGTAGTTCGCGCGCTTGACCGAGAACGGGATCGGCACGTGGCCGCGCTGGATCGCCCACTTCACGCACACGACCGCAGGAGCCACGCCGACGCGCTTCGCGATCGAGACGATCACGGGGTCCTCGATGTCGACTGTGTCCTCCGGCGTCCTGTCTCGCTCGGGCCGGCCGGGTGAGCCGATGGGGCTGTAGCCGATAGGCACGATGCCGTGCTCGACGACGTAGCGGAACAGTTCGGGCTGCTGGAGGTGAGGATGCAGCTCCATTTCATTGGCCGCCGGCCGGATCTCCGCGTCGCCCAGCAACAGCCTCAGCTTCGGGATGGTCATGTTGGAGGTCCCGATGTGCCGGACCAGACCTGTCCGCACGAGCTTCTCCATCTGCCGCCAGGTCTTCATGTAGTTGGCGTGGATGTAGGGCTTNNTGCTTGTCGTTCCAGAGCTTGGAGGTCACCCACAGATCCTCGCGCCTGACGCCTGCGCGCTGGATCGCGCGGAGCGATTGACCGACCAGGTGCTCGTTGCCGTAGACGGACGCGCAGTCGAAGTGGCGATAGCCCACCTCGACTGCATCGATCACGGCCGCGGCCACGGTCTCTCCAGTGACGCTGTCAGAGCCGAACGTTCCGAGTCCGACCACGGGGATGCTGGCGCCGCCTGGCACCCTGAGCTTCGGCACGAGGTCTGGGTCGACGCCATCGGGCGCGAGCGTATAGGGCCTATTGTTCATGGACACTCGAATGCTCCTTGTCACCGAGATGCTGCGATGTCGTTCAATGAGACGGTGGGAACGCCAGCGCCGACAGGAACGGCGCCAAGGCCGACAGGAGCTGCGGCTCCTCCCGCGGCAGGGCCACGCCGTTCCAGAGGCGCCAGTACTCCACGTGGTCCACTGCCTGGCCAGGTTCGAGACGTGTCAATGGACCCAGCGTCTCGATCTCGAGAAAGCCAGGCTGCGTGTACAACTCGCAGTTGCTGCCGTAGTCCGGATAGGCCGCGCCCGAAAACAGCTCGAACGTCTTGATGAAGAGCTGGTCCCCGAGATGGTAGGCGGCCCAGCGGCGCGCGTTGCGCAGACCCAGCTTCTGCTTGCACTGAACAGAGGCGTCCTCGCGCAGTTGGATCAGGCGGTCGCCCCACGTGAAGCGCGGGTCGTTCATGCGCGTGAAGTGCCAGAGCACCAGCGGCCGGGCCGGATGGAGCACGTCGGGATGTGGATGGAACTCCTCCTGCGGCGCGAGCGCGCGCCCGCCTGCTGCCATCACACTCAGGCACCACGGAGCGATCTCGATCGCCCACACGTTGCGATTGATCAGCCGGTGCGTGAGCTGGACATCGTCCGCGGTCAAGCGGATCTCGATCTCCTTCTGGATGCCGGTCGACGGCTCGGTGCGCTGCACCAGCCGCAGCGTGCCGTCCTGCCATGAGTGCTCGACAGGATCGAAGTCCGGAGCGTAGGTGCGGGGATAGATCTCCGGCGCGTGCCAGAGGCGATGGCCGCCGAAGCTCAGCCACTCGGAGCCAGCCGTCTTGCCGATTTGGTCCTCGAACTCCTTGAACACGTTGGGGCCGCCGGGCGTCCCGTAACGAATGACGCGCGGTCCCACGTCCAGCGTGACGATCAGCTCGACGCGGCCATTGCCGAGCCGGAGGCAATTCGGCCAGCCGGCGTAGCTCGTTCTCTCCAGCGTTACCATGTGTCCCGTGCCCCCCCTACTTCACTTCGTCATCGAAGACGACCGCCACCTTGCCACAGCGGCCGCTCGCCATGAGCGCATAGGCGTCGCCGGCCCGCTCCAGTGGGAAGCGATGCGTGATCAGACGGTCCGGATGCAGACCCCAGCGGACAAGCCGCTCGACCAGCTCTTCCATGCGCCAGATGGTCGTGACCCAGGACCCATAGATCGTCTTCTGATCGTGGATGATGTCCTCGGAAGGCTTGAAGCCGACCGTGCCGCCCTCGCCCATGAAGCAGATCCGGCCCCACTTGCGCGTGGCTTGGATGCACGTGAGGCGCGCCTGGTCGTTGGCCGAGCAGTCAAAGGCGCGCTCGACGCCGGCGCCGCCTGTCAGGTCTCGCACCTCGGCGACGTTTTGTGGCCCAGCGCTCAGGATGTCATCGCACAGCTTCAGCGAGCGGGCCAGCGCGAGCCGCTCCGGGAGGACGTCGATACCGATGATGCGGCCGGCGCCCATCGCCCTGGCCAGCATGGCCGTGGCCAGCCCTACGGGCCCGAGCCCTGTGACCAGCACCGCATCGCTGCCGCACACCCCAACCCGCTCGATGCCCTCGTAGACCGTGCCGAAGCCGCAGGCGACCTGCGCGCCGTCTGAGTAGCTGAGTGGCTCAGGAAGCAGGACCAAGTCCTTCTCTTCGGCAAGGATGAACTCGGCCATGCCGCCGTGGCGTTGCCAGCCGTAGGCGCGACGGTAGGAGCTAGTGCAGGAGATCATGTAGCCGCGCCGGCAGTCGTTGCACAGGCCGCAACCGGAGATGTGGTAGATGATCACGCGGTCGCCGGCCTTGAAGCGGCGGCAGCCAGCGCCGCACGCAACGATCTGGCCGCAGGGCTCGTGGCCCGCGATCATCCCGGGCTGGTAACCCTCCGGACCCTTTCCCAGGTGCTGACGATAGATGCAGCGGATGTCCGATCCGCAGATGGTCGAGCTCTTCATACGTACGAGCACTTCCCCGTGGTCCGGCGACGGGACGTCGAAGGTGCGCAGCTCCACGGTGCTGTTTCCCGGCAGGATCGCGCCGGTCATCTTCTTCTTGCCTTCCGACATGTGTGCCCTCCCTAGTGTGCCCAAGCGAGACGCTACGCCCCGCGCTGGGCGGCGTCAAGGACGCTCCAGTAGACATGTAGCACGAGATGCTTGACGTCGAGGGGCGAGACGGCTAGCCTCTCTCGTCCTGTTTCGCTGCTGAGCGGGTGGATCTCGGCGCCTGGCGCCTATATCATCTTGAGAGGCGAGCGCGAACCGCGGCGGCGGCGGCGAAACACTCGGAGAGCCCGCAGGAGGGAATCATGATGAATAGACCGTTGTCGCAGCCGCTCGCGTGCCTGCTGTTCGCGTCGCTNNATCGTCCGCTCGGATGGGACGACCACCTTGGCAGCCTCCTGCCCCTGCACGTTCTCGATCCCGACCCAGGCAGGCAGCGTCTTCTACGGGAGGAGTTTCCTCTCCGCGGCGTGTGGCCAGGCGGCCCTTCCTCTGAGCGATGGCAACATCGACGCTAGCGGCCAGATCCGGTTTCAGATCCTCCTGAATCTTCTCGGCACTGGGTGCACGGTCGGCACGGAGCCTCCGCTCTCCGGCACCTACGCAAACGGAACGATCTCGGTGCAGCGCACTGAGCCGTACGACTGCTCGGCCTCCGACGGCCATCAGTACACCATTACAACCAAGGTGAATGTGACCCGAACCCGCGCGCAGGCGACGGCACCTACTGGGGCGCTGACGGCTCGCTAACGCTGGCGGCCTTCCCACCCTCGATGACGAACGCCGCGCGTGTGTTGAGCGCGCGCTGTGCGAGTCGGTCCTCGACGTGGACCTCAAGCTGGTACGGACCCTCCTCCAGTTGCGCGGCCGGCAGCGTGATCCGCCGCACGGCGCGGTATCCATTTGTCTCGATCGGCGTGAGAGCGCC
>PMCG01000205.1:7145-7332 GCA_003155335.1 Acidobacteriota bacterium | reverse complement strand
GACGAGACCAAGAGCGACTCCGGGTCTGCGCGCGACCTGCTCGAGCCGCTTTTCCACGAGCTCGAGCAATTCATCGACCCGCTCAAGGCCGTGATCGACGGCGTCAAGAGCGCCGCCTCGGTGGTGGGCCTCTCGTTCGGCTAGGCCGGCGATAGGTTCCAACGAACTGACAGAATTCAGAAGGAGA
>PMCG01000205.1:0-7091 GCA_003155335.1 Acidobacteriota bacterium | reverse complement strand
GAGGCGCACGGTCATCTCAAACAGGAGATCGACACGGCGCAACACGACTCCCACGACGCGATAGAGCATACCCGCACGGAGCTGACTGCCCTCAAGGAGCACGCCACCGATTTGGAGAGCCAACATAAGCAACACCTCGACGACGCGGTAACCAAGGGCAAGCAGTTCGCCGATCGGGCAGTAAACATCGAGCACGAGCTGACCTCACTGGTCCATGACGTGCGCGGGTTCGTGCACGATGAGATCGGCAACTTCCTGAGGGATCTCGGCAAGTCGTTTGACGAGCACGGCATCAGCTTGGAGCACTTGGTCACTGACCAACTCATCCCCCAGATCGACGAGCACACACAGCAGACGGCCAGCAAACTGCAGGAATTCCATTCCCACTTCGAAGAACAAGGCAACACCTTGGCAGAAACGGCAAAGAGCCACGCGACGGATGCCGTGCAAAAGTGCACTGACGATCACCATGAGACACTCGACACGCTGCACGACGCTGCCCAGGAGCTGACAGGGACGCTCGGCCAGCTCAGTTCGTTCGTCGATCAGGGCACCAACATCATCCACGAGAGCAAGGAGGCGATGCACGAAGGCGTGGACACGACCAGCACGGGCATCAACCTGGCCATCGGGATCGTCAAGGACCTGAAGGAGTTCTTCTCACACTTCTCGTTCATCTAGGTCTGGCTCGTGCGAAGCGCCACACTCAACCGTCCGCGTCCCCGAAACCCCCGGCGGGTGCAACGGGGACGCGGCGGTTCAGTGCTCGAGCAGCACCGACCTCCCGTGTGACCACCCGCCGCTTCTGGGCTATGCTGGCTTCGTGGGCCTGCGTCTCTTCGATTTCCTGAAAGGTCGCGCCGTCGATCCCACCTGGCCCGGCGTGCACGCGGGCGGCGACATCATCACCACGCGCCTCGATGCCATGGTCAAGTGGGGACGCAAGTCCTCGCTCTGGCCGATGCCCTTCGGCACCGCCTGCTGCGCCATCGAGTTCATGGCCGTCTCGTTCTCGCACTACGACATCGCGCGCTTCGGCGCCGAGGTCCTGCGTTTCTCGCCGCGCCAGGCGGATCTGCTCTTCGTCGCCGGTACGGTGCCAGACAAGCTCGCGCCGGTCTTGCGGACGATCTACGACCAGATGCCTGAGCCGAAGTGGGTCGTCTCAATGGGCGTCTGCGCCTCGACCGGCGGGTTCTATCGCTCGTATCACGTCATGCAGGGCATCGACGAGATCGTGCCGGTCGACGTCTANNGGCTGTCCGCCCTCGCCGGAGGGACTCCTGGCCGCGCTCATGAAGATCCAGGAGCGCATCAAGCAGGGCGAACAGGCCAGAGAGCCTCAAGGCAAGGGTCGCGTGGGAGCGCCCGGCGACGGCGCGATCGACCGACGCCAGCGGCGCGATGCTTGGGCGCGCGACGATGCCGAGCGGGCGCGGCAAGGGCTGCCACCGCAGGGCGTGATCGATTTCCAGGCACCTGGGCGCGATGACCGCTGAGACAGGCACCCACGCCACAACGCAGGTGCTGCGCGCCGCGCTGGGTTCGCAGCTCATCGATGTCGCGGAGTTCCGCGGCGATCTCACGCTCAGCGTGACCCGCGAGACCTGGGTCCAGGCCGCCACGTTGCTCCGGGATCACCCGACCTGCGATTTCCGTCTCTTCCTCGATCTGTGCGCCGTCGACTATCTCGACCAGCCCGAGCGGCCGGCGCGCTTCGAGGTCGTGCTGCATCTCTATTCCGTCTCGCGCCGGCACCACATCCGCCTCAAGACGCGCCTGCCTGAGTCGGACGCCAAGCTCGCGACGCTCACCAACGTGTTCAAGGGCGCCAACTGGTTCGAGCGCGAGGCCTGGGATCTCTACGGCATCGTCTTCGAAGGCCACCCCAATCTCACGCGCCTGCTGACGCATGACGACTTCGTCGGCCATCCGATGCGCAAGGACTATCCGACGTCGGAGCGTCACGTCTTGCAGCACCCCAAGGAGCGGCTGCTCAAGGTCCCTGAAGGATCGGAGAAGCTCGTTCTCAACATCGGACCGTCTCACCCGACCATGCACGGCACGTTCCGCGTGCAGGCCCTGATGGACGGCGAGACGATCGTTGACGCCGCCGCCGAGCTGGGCTACATGCACAGGAACTTCGAGAAGATGGCCGAGGTGCGGACCTACTGGCAGATCATCCCCTACACGGACCGCCTCAACTACTGCTCCTCGTTCATGAACGGCCACGGCTGGGCGCTCGCTGTCGAGAAGCTGCTGGGCATTGCTGCGCCGCCCCGGGCCGAGGCCATCCGCGTGATCCTCTCCGAGCTGTCGCGCATCATGGACCACATCATCTGCATCGGCGCCAACGTCGTCGATCTCGGCGCGATCACTCCGTTCTTCGTGATGTTCCGCGCGCGCGAGGACATCTACGACGTGCTCGAGGCCTGCTGCGGCGCGCGTCTGACGGTCTCGTACGTGCGCATCGGCGGGCTTGCCGAGGACGTGCCCGAGGACTTCGAGGCACGCTGCCGTCGGGCGATGGATAGCGTGCGCGAGGTGCTCGTCCAGGCCGAGCGGTTGCTCACGCGCAACATCGTCTTCACGAAGCGCTTCAAGGACGTCGGCGTCATGGACCGTGATAACGCGCTCTCCTACGGATGGGTCGGCCCCTGCTTGCGCGGTTCAGGCGTGGCCTACGACATCCGCAAGGACCACCCCTACTCCGGCTACGAGCAATACGATTTCGACGTTCCGGTGGGAACGGTCGGCGACTGCTACGACCGCTACCTCGTGCGCATGGAGGAGATGCGACAGAGCCTGCGCATCGTGGAGCAGGCCCTGGTAAAGCTGCCGCGTGGACCTGTGATCGTCGATGACCGGCGCGTCGCTTTGCCGCCGAAGGCCGACGTCTACTCCAACATCGAAGCCTTGATGAACCATTTCAAGCTGGTGTACGAGGGCATCCTGGCGCCCACTGGCGAGGTCTACGGCTACACCGAAGCCGCCAACGGCGAGTTGGGGTTCTACGTCGTGAGCAACGGCGCGAAGTGCCCGTGGCGCGTGAAGGTGCGTCCGCCGTGCTTCAACATCTATCAGGCGTTCCCCGAGATGATCAAGGGCCACATGCTCGCTGACGCCGTGGCCACCATCGGCGGACTCAACGTGATCGCCGGGGAGTTGGACCGCTAGACCATGCCGAAGCTGACCATTGACGGACGCGAGATCGAAGTCGCAGCCGGGACGACCGTGATCCGGGCCGCGCAACAGCTCGGCATCGACATCCCCCACTTCTGCTGGCATCCGGATCTGTCCGTGGACGGCAACTGCCGCATGTGCGTCGTCGAGATCGAGAAGCAGGCCAAGCTCCAGATCTCCTGCAACACCGCCGCCACCGAGGGCCTGGTCGTCCACACCGACACGCCGCGCGTGCGCGCCGCGCGGCGCAGCACACTCGAGTTTCTGCTCGTCAATCACCCGATCGACTGCCCGGTCTGCGACCAGGCTGGCGAGTGCTATCTCCAAGACCAATACCAGGCCTACACGCTGCACGACGCGCGCACGGAACTGGAGGAGAAAGTCCACAAGCGCAAGCTCGTCGACCTCGGCCCGATCCTGCTCGATGCCGAGCGCTGCGTCCTCTGCTCGCGTTGTCTGCGCTTCGAGAGCGAGGTCGTCGGCACCAGCACGCTCATGTTCGCCAACCGCGGCAATCGCACTGAGATCGCCACTTTCCAGAACCGGCCGATCACGCACAGCTACGCCGGCAACCTCGCCGACGTGTGCCCGGTGGGCGCGCTGCTCTCGCACGACTTCCGCTTCAAGATGCGCGTGTGGTTCCTCGCGTCGACACCGTCGATCTGTCCCGGCTGCTCCACGGGCTGCAACGTCTACGTGGACCAGCGCGACGGAGAGATCTACCGCTTGCGGCCGCGGCGCAATCCTGAGGTCAACAAGTCCTGGCTCTGCGATCCCGGCCGCGCACAGTACAAGCAGATCGGCAGTCCCGAGCGCGTCGCCGTGGCGCGCACGCGCCGCGGTGCCGAGTGGAGCGCTGTCCCGCTCGCAGCCGCGCTCGACGTTCTCGCGGCGCACATCAAGGGGGCGGGCCGCGCGCTGGCAATCCTCGGTACGCCACAGGCCACGAACGAGGACCTGCGCGCGCTCAGCACACTGGCCGACACGACCGGCGCCCGGCTCGATTTCCGTGTCGGCGACCCTGAGCTGAAGGTTCGCGAGCTAGAGGACGGCATCCTGCAGCGTGCAGATAAGAACCCCAACACGCAGGGCGCGCTCGATCTCGGGATCGCGCGCAGCGGCGTGGACGAGATCATCGCGGCCTGCCGCAGAGGCGAGGTGGCGGTGCTGCTACTCCAGGGTCCCGAGCTGCTCCGTCTGCCGGCAGCCGGCGTCTTCCTCGAAAAGGTCCCATTCGTGGCGGTCATGGCCACACACAATGAGCCGGCTCTGGAGCGGGCGCATCTCATCCTCCCGGCCGCTGCGTGGGCTGAGATCGACGGGACGTTCACCAACTACCAGCGCCGAGTGCAACGCATCCTGCGCGCTGTGCCTGCGCCAGGTGAAGCTCGTCCGCGTTGGGATCTCGTGGGCGAGTTGCTGCGCCGGCTGGGAGCGCCGCTCGCGGCCACCTCGGCGCGCGAGCTCTTTGGCGAGGTCGTACGCGCGGTGCCTGAATACGCCGGGCTGGACTACCGCGTGCTGGGCGAGTCTGGACGCGTCGCGATTTCCGTAGGGGCGAACGGCCATTCGCCCCTACCACAGGTCTGATCGCCATGGCCACACGGGTCATCACCGTCGATCGCAGTCTCAAGCCCGGCATCTGGCCGCTGGTGCTCGGACACTGGGAGACACTCAAGAACCTCGTGCGCACGCTCATTCTGCGCCAGGCCTCGACCATCGAGTTCCCGGAGAAGCGCCGCAACGTCTCCGGGCGCTACCGCGGGATCCACATCCTCACGGCGCGTGAAGACGGCACACCTAAGTGCGTGGCCTGCTTCATGTGCGCCACGGTCTGCCCCGCCGAGTGCATCTACATCGAATCAGGTGAGCGCCCGGAGAAGACCATCGAGAAGTACCCCACGCGCTTCGAGATCGACCTGCTGCGCTGCGTGTACTGCGGATTCTGCGTCGATGCCTGCCCGGAAGAGGCCATCCTCATGAGCCGCGAGAATGACCTGGTCGGCACCACACGCGAGGAGCTGATCATCGACCGCGATCGCCTGATGGCGCGCGCCAAGCTGCTCGACGTTGGGACCGGCTACCACCCCAGCGAGCACGACGTGCGCCGCCCGGTGCGCATCGCGGCGATCGAGAAGCTCAAGCAAGAGCGCGGGATCGGAAACTCGCGGCCACCGCGCGGGTAGGCGAGCCCGGCCGCGAGCCCGTCAGCCGAACAGGCGCACGGGCCTATTCTCGCTGGCCGACTGTAGCAGCGCGACGAGCGCCGCGCAGGTGCCACGGCTGTCCTCGAGACTGACGCGCGGCGGCTTGCCGAGCAGGATCGCATCAGCCATGTCCTCGATTTCGCCCGAGTACAGCGCCTCACCAGTCACGTCGACGATCTCCGCCTCGTCTCCACGCGTGAGCACTAGGCGTTCTCGCAACCCGGGTTTGAACGGCCGCGGCACCAGCAGCGTGCCCTCGCTGCCAACGATCTCGACCTGCGTTCGGAATGGGGCGCGGAACCCGCAATCGAACTGCGCCATGGCCCCGCTCGGGAAACGGAGCTGGCCGACGAAGGTCTCGTCAACCCCGCTGACGCCAGTGACCTGCCAGCCCGCCGCCTCCAGCGGTTCCTCGCCCAGCACCAGCAGCGCGTAGCTGACCGGATAGCAGCCGATGTCCCACAGGCTGCCGCCGCCGAGAGCCGGATCGAGACGCACGTCGCTCTCGCTTGCGATTGAGAAGCTGAAGGCGCCCTTCACGAGGCGCAGACGGCCGACGGCCCCCGCCTGCACTAGCTCCATCACCTTGAGCGTCTGCGCATGGTGGCGATACATGAAAGCCTCTGCCACGACGCGCCGCGCCGCCTTCGCCTCCCCTGCCATGCGATCGAGCGAGGGCAGGTCGAGCGCGAGCGGCTTCTCGCACAGCACATGCTTGCCGGCGCGCAGCGCGGCAATCGTCCAGTCCACGTGTAGCGAGTTAGGCAGCGGGATGTAGACGACGTCGATCTCTGAATCCGCTAGCAGCTCTTCGTACGAGCCGTACGCCCGCGGGATCGACCACTTGGCCGCTTCTGCGGTCGCGCGTTCGAGGTCCCGGCTGGCGACCGCACGCAGCTCATGCCGCGCCGACTGCTGAAGCGGCGGAATGACGGCGCGGTTGATGCGGGCGACGCCGAGCAGACCCCAGCGAAGTGCCATGAGCTGAGTCTAGCATCCAGCCGCGGTTATCGGCGCCGCGCCCGCCGTCCCCTCGCGGAGGTCACGCAGCGCTTGCAGATCGCGAGGCGCTGCGTGACCGGGATCTCACATCACCTTGACCGACGTTGTCTCGCTGAACGAGGAGTTGTTGTCGTCCAAGAAGCCGAATGTGATGGTCACGAGAGCCTCTCGTCCCTTGTTCGGAAGGTCGTACCAGACATCGAACGCGACGCTGGCGCTGCCCTTGGCCTCGATGCGGTTGGTGCTGGCGTGTGACGTGTACTGATAGTGCTCGATGTCCGTGCCGGTCGGCGTGATGACGATGCCGCCCGAGGCCTGTTGAACCCTGATTGACACGGAGGTGATGTTCCGCCCGACGCCCACGGTCTCCGTAATGGTCACCGCGAACGACGTCTTCCACGGATACGTGATGATCTTGTCGNNGTGAACGTCGCCGCCCCCGAGGTAGTGGAGGACGTCTTATCGCAACTGGCCAGCCATGAGACAGACAGCAGCAGGATCGCCGTCGCCGTCAGTCGGTTCATTGCATCGCTCCTTCATCGATCAACGGTCGCTACGTATCGTCTCCTGTCGGTTCTCACTCAGCCCTGACCGTGGTCGTTTCGGTGAACGAGGCGGCATTGTCGTCTAGGAAGCTGAAGGCCACGGTCACGAGGGCCTCACGACCCTTGTTCGGCAGGTCGTACCAGACGTCAAACG
>PMCG01000096.1:3913-4155 GCA_003155335.1 Acidobacteriota bacterium | reverse complement strand
GCGCACATGTCGAATGTCACCGTCAGTGGCCCCGGTCCCTTGGGCGGGTTTGGGATGACCGTGAAGACGGCCTTGAACGGTACCGGCGTCGGAATAGGAGTCGGCGTCGGCGTCGGCGTCGGTGTGGGTGTCGGCGTGGCAGTCGCAGTCGGCGTGGGCGTCGAGCTGGAGCCCGACGACAACGCCACGGCCAGGCCCGTGATGGCACCCGCACCGCCGATGGCGCCAAACGTGATCGCGGT
>PMCG01000096.1:0-3825 GCA_003155335.1 Acidobacteriota bacterium | reverse complement strand
TAGAGGTCGACGTTCTGGCCAATCATCGCCTTCTTCGGCTTGAGCAGTGTCCCGACAAAGCAGCGCTCCTTGGGCTTCATCTCGACGAAGTACCAGTGCGGCGTCCCACCAGCGCGGAAGAAGACTCGCGCTCGGGCGAGGTTGTCCGCAGGCGCAAAGCAGGCGTCGAGTTGAGGATGCTGCTCCGCAACGATGCAGGCCACAGGCTTGTGGTCGATGCTCAGCGCGCCCACNNCACCCAAGCGGCCTCGCAAGGCCATCCATCCCGCACTGCCTATCAAACGATGCTAGCACCTTTTGCGCGACCGTCCGCGCATGGCATACGATGTCTTAGATCCAAGGCATCGCGAGGGTGCGGACACGAGACAGCCATGAAGGACAAGCGCAGAATCCTGGTCGTGGACGACGATCCGGCCGTGACGGAGATGATGGCTCGCGCCCTCGTCCGTCGTGGCTACCAAGTCGTGGCAACGGATTCGGCGGATGAGGCCCTGGCCGGCTGCGCGGCGCAGCCGTGCGACGCCGCAGTGCTCGATCTCGTCATGCCTGAGTGCGATGGCATCGACCTGGCGCGGGCCCTGCGTGCGCAGGCGCCCGGAATGCCGATTGCAATCCTCACGGGCTATGTCCACTCTCCGCTGCTCGTCGAGAACGAGCGACCCCGCCTCGCGGTCTTCAAGAAACCCGTTGTCATTCAGGACGTCGTCGACTTCCTCTCCGGCGAGTTGGGCCAGCCCGACGAGTAGGGCCACGCAGGGGGCCGGGCGGCTGACGCGCGCGCCCGCCAAGCCAGATCGCGCGATGGGATTCGTTCACAAGCGCGAGGGCGCGTCAGGCGTATCCTCGGTTTGTCGGCGCGCGCGCTTCGCGAGACGGCGGCGCAGGCGCTCGCGCCGGTGATGAAGATCGCGCGTGAGATGGGAGGCGGTGGCGGAAGCTTCTAGCAGACTCGCGAGCCCGCGCTCGACCACCTCCAAGGCAGCCCCCAGATCGCGGCGGTAGTGCTCGTGCAGAACTGCCAGCTCCCGAAAAGCTGCGAGCTCGCCGGCGTCGACGGCCTGCTGCCAGTACTCGACGGCCGCGAGCACGTTGCCCCCGCGTTTCGCCCGCGCCGCGAGGCGCGCGAGCGAGGCGCGCCGCACGCTGTCGTCCAGACCCGGCCTGGACACTTGCAGGGCGCGCCGGTACTCGGCGCCGGAGCGCTCGCGGTCTTCGGCGCGTTCGAGCACGCGCGCAAGGCTCAACACGTCGCGCGGCTCTTCGGCCCTCCCTTCCTCGACCCACTCGCAAGCCAACGCCGAGAGCGCCGCCAAGGAGACGATGTCCAGGCGATTGTGCTCAAAGACGCGCGCGAGCAAGGCGGCATCGCCGCCGCGGATGAAGTCGAAGTAGACCCGCGGAATCTCCTCGCCCGGAACGTCACCCTCGCGCTCTAGGCCGAGGAGCTGCGCCTCGAGATGGACCAGCCGGCAGGACGAAAGGCGCGCCTTCCACAGGCGCCGCGCGGGGTGCAACAGGTCGAGGTGCGCGGCAGCGGCGAGCGGGAAGCGTGCACGGTTCAGGCGAAAGCGCGCCTCGAGCAGTGGTATGTCGAACATCTTGCCATTGAACGTGACGAGCGCGGAGAAGCCCGACAGGTCCTCAGCCAGAGCGTGGAGCAGGGCCGCCTCTTCGTCGTAGTCACGCATGAAGTATTGGCGTACGACGAAGCGCCCCTCGCGCACGAAGCCGAGACCCACGAGAAAGGCGGCCGTCCCCGTTCCTCCTGCCAGGCCCGTCGTCTCCGTGTCAAGGAACACACTGCGCGAAAGGTCGAACGATGCGAAGTCCGGCTCGCCTGCGAGGATGGCGACCGTTCGCGGAGAAGCGGCCAGCAGGCGCGACAGCGGCACGGCGCCGTGCAGCGTCTCGAGGGAACGGTCCTCCTCGACAAGCAGGAAGCGGCCACGCGCGTTCTCGACCACGCGGCCGCTCACGAGGTCTTCAAGCGGCCGATTGGCACGTCGCGGTTGGCGTTGCCGCGCAGTCGCAACGCTGATCAGGCGCTCGAGCCTGGCCTTGAGAGGAAGAGCGTCGCCGGTCTCGCCGAGCAGCGAGCGTTCCAGAGCGCTGAGCTCGTCTGACGCCGAGGACGGGCCCGTGGCCGACGCAGCCGCGCTCTGTGACGCCGTGGGCGTGATGCGTCGCATGCGGGCCAGTCTCTCGTTGAGAGTCGTGGGGGGCATCGCGCGGTCCAACGATGAGAATACCTCAGCGACAGCCACAATGGGTCCAAGTGTCTCGCGCAGATTTCGAGGCTGCGGCACTTGGCCGCGGTGCGCTACTATCGCATCTGCCATGGCACGCCTCCCACGCACGGCCTTCGCGCTTGCGCTCGTCCTGGCGGTGGCGACTGGGGCATGGATGCTGACGCACGCGTACGGCCGTCGCGACGCGCGTCCCAACATCCTGCTGGTGACGCTCGACACGCTCCGCGCGGACCACGCCTCGTGCTGCGGCTACTTCCGGGCCACCACGCCGCGCCTCGAACGCCTGGCAGCCGAGGGCACGCTCTTCTGTCATGCCTACTGCGCCCTGCCGACATGCGCTCCTTCGTACGCGAGCATGCTGACCGGGCAGTATGCGCTCACACACCGCGTCGTCAGGAACGGCAATGTCCTCGAGGCGGAGCAGGTGACGCTCGCCGAGCGGGTGAAGCGCGCGGGCTATGCGACAGCGGCGATCGTCGCCTCTTTCCCGCTCAATTCGCGCTTTGGCCTGGCTCAAGGCTTCGATCTCTACGACGACAAGCTCCCGCCGGAAAGCGCGTCCTATCCCATCAGCACGTTCGAGGGCCTCACCGTCTCCGGCGGTTTCGACCGCCGCGCGGACGCGACGACGGAGCGTGCGGGTGCCTGGCTCGAGCGCGAGCGGCCGCACGACAGACCGTTCTTCCTGTGGGTCCACCTCTTCGACGCGCACGCGCCCTACAACCCGCCGCCGCCACATGACCGGCTGTTCACCGTGGCCGCGAACTCGCCGGCCGAGGAACGCTCGATCGCCGCGTACGACGGCGAGGTGCACTTCGCGGACGAGTACCTGGGCCACCTGCTCGACGCGCTGGAGGCGCAAGACCTGGCTGCGAGTACGATCGTCGTGGCAGTGAGCGATCACGGAGAAGGGCTGGGGCAGCACGGCTTCGCGGACCACGGCCTGCTGCTGTACGAGGAGGCGGTCCGCGTGCCCGTCGTCTTCCGCTGGCCCGGGCATCTGCGGCCGGGTCAGAACGTGGCCGCGCCCATCTCGCTCGTCGACCTCGCTCCCACGCTCCTCGACCTCGCATCGGTGCCGGCGCAGGCGCCGGCGATGGCGGGACGCAGTCTGGCGCGTGTCCTCCGCGGGGAGGAGCAGCCCGACCTTGCCCGGCCGATCTTCCTGCAACGCCGCGACTACGAGCCAGGCTCGAAAGGCGCGCCCGAGATCAGAGGACCGCAGTACGGCGTACGTGTTGGCGACTACAAGCTCATCGATGCGCCAGAAGACGGTGTGACGGAGCTGTACGACCTCGCGGCCGATCCAGGCGAGCTACAGAATCTTTCGGCCGAACAGCCGGATCGCACTGGTCGCCTCAAGAAACTGCTGGCCGACTGGGCGCGACTCGCGCGTGCCTTCTCGCGCCCGGATCTTGCCACCGAAGACATCGCACGCCTGCGCGCTCTGGGCTACGCCCACTGATTCCAGGTCATCTCTATCGACTCTGAGAGCGCCTCACTGGCGCGACGCCTGTTGGCGAGAGTGGGAGTGTCTCTGGTTCACGGCCACGCGATTGCTCGGCTCCGCGGCGTC
>PMCG01000361.1:5098-12384 GCA_003155335.1 Acidobacteriota bacterium | reverse complement strand
GTTTCTACTACGGGCTGAGCCTGGCACAGGGGCTCTAAGTCGGCAGTGGGTCAGTCCGGCCGTCGAGCTACGCGCCAACGTCGAACCGCTACCACTGACCAGATGGCCTCGACGAGCCCGAAGGGCCACGCGCCTTGCAGGAAGCCATAGGCGGAGCCGAGCACGCATGAGCCCGCGAAGGCAAGAATGAACCAGTGACTGCGCTTCTCCAGCGCATACGTCACCAGCATCATCATGACGGCGAAAAGCCCGAAGGCGGTCAGGGTATCCACTGGACGTCTAGCCTAGCCGAGCCACGATCTCGGCCGTCAGTGGGCGCGCCAGTAGGCTTGGTAGTAGTGATCGCTCGGGAGCGGGCGCGCGCGGTCAGGCACGTGAAAAAGACGCTCGATGCGCGCGCTGAGACCGCTCGCCCCAGCTGTGGCCCGAAGGAAGGCCCGCAGCGCTACGGCTGCCGCGGCGACCAGCNNAGCGCAAGCGCGGCGATGAGCATCCTCGTTCGCATGCTGACAGAGCCTCTCAGTGAACGCGCACGCGGCCGGCAAAGCCGTCTTCGTATGAGTAGTAGTAGATGAGGTCCGATTCAGGGTACTGCCAGCAGTAGCAGCCGGCGCCGGTGTCGAAGTCGACCGTCCACATCCCTTTGACGCCAGCGCCGAGGGCGGTCACCGCACTGATCCAGTCTTCAACGACGGTTTGGGCCTGCTCCATCGCAGCCTCCGTGCCCTGCGCGCCGAGCCGGGCGAGATGGTCCTGGGCCTCGCGCGTCAGCTCGCGGATCGCGGGCAGCAGAGCACGAGCGTCCGCATAGGAAAAGCGACGAGGCGGGACCGGCCGCACCGAGCGCATGCGGCCATTATAGAGGACGACAAGCCATCCGCGATGGTATCCTTTCGCAGCGATACGAGATGGAGCCACGCTTGGACATTGGCGACTCACGGGGCGAGGCGATGAGGCAGCACAGGGAGCGCCGGTCACTGCTTCCTCTTGCCCTGCTTTCGGCGCTGGCGTTGTCCGCCATTGCCGGCGAACGCGCGGTGCCCGTGCCCACGGTCGCGCATGCTCACCCGTCCGGCCTGTTTTCGTTCCGCACGCCCGCGCGCTGGGCCGTCGAGGTCGTCCCGGGACACAAGGACCTGCTGCAGGCGAGCGGCGACGAGGGCATCGTGTGGTTTGTGGTCCACCCGGGTGACAACGGCTACGACAGCCAGCACGTCAATTGCATGAGCGAGCGGCTGGTCGGCAAGATGGCGCAGAGCACGGTCTTGGGCTACGAGTACGACTTCCGTGAGGGCGCCGCTGCTGGCCGCCGCGCTCTCGACTCTGCGTTTCTCGTGACGTACGCGGCTCCTGTGCGTGGCCAGGCGGTGTGGCGCCAGCGCAACGTGACGTTGGTCGGGGCCAAAGAGGCCGTGTGCGTCATCGCCTTCTGTCCAGCAGCGACCTGGAAGTCGTCCAAGCCGACACGCCGCACGCTGGATGAAGTGGTCGGCAGCATCACCTTCCCGGCTCAGCCATGAACGGCAGACGCCCCGGCACCGCGGGTGGTTCCGCGCGGCAGATCTGGTCGCTGGGCGGGGGCAAGGGCGGCATCGGCAAGTCCGTGCTGGCCGCGGCACTGGGGTATGAGCTCGCGCGGATGGGCAAGCGCGTGATCCTGATCGACGCGGATCTGGGGGGTGCGAATCTGCACACGTGCCTCGGAATGGGCGCACCGGAAAAGACGCTGGGCGACTTCATCCTGAGGCGGGTGGAGCGCATCGAAGACGTGCTAGTGGAGACCGGCTTCCGAGGCCTGCGGCTGATCAGTGGCGCGTCGGACTTCCTCGGCGCCGCGAACATCAAGCACCTGCAGAAGGTGCGTGTGCTCAGCCGCATTCGCAGCCTGGACGTGGACGTGGTGATCCTCGATCTGGGCGCGGGCACGGCCTTCAACATCATCGACTTCTTCTTGATCTCGGACGTGGGTTTGCTGACATTGGTGCCCGAGCCGACTTCGATCGAGAGTGGCTACCGCTTTCTCAAGGCCGCGCTCTACCGGCGGCTGAGGGCCGTGGCGCCGACCGAGGCCATACGTCAGATCGTCGACGCCGCCGGGGATCGCAAGAACTCGCTCGGGATCCGCACGCCACTCGATCTGCTCAACACGGTGGCCATGGAAGACCAGCGGGCGCTCGAACCCCTGCGGCGGGAGATGGCCGCCTTCCACCCGCGTTTCGTGCTCAATCAGGTGCGCGACGAGGAGGACGGGGTCATTGGGCACCAGCTCGTGACTGCGTGTGCGCGGCACCTGGGCATCGCGGCGGCGTACGCCGGCAGCGTGCGCTTCGACGACACGGTTTGGAAGTCGCTGCGCCAACGGCGGTTGTTTGCGGTGGATGCTCCGACGAGCCAGGCCGCCGAAGACGTGCGGCGCCTGGCGCGCGCGCTGTCTGGCGGCGAAAACCTCGCGATCGAATGGGCATGAGACGATGAGTGTGCTACGCGGCAACCACTACGCGCTCATGGGCATTGAGCCAGGCGCGACGACGGAGCAGATCGAAAAGGCCTTTCGCTATCTGATCGAATTGTACGGGGACGAGGCGCTGGCAACATATTCCCTGCTCGATCCAGGGGAGGCGAAGCAGATGCGCGCGCAACTGCGCGAGGCCTACGACGTGCTCCGCGAGCCGATGCGGCGTCTTGAGTACGACGTGCGACACGGGCTGATCAGCGGCCGCGCGCCGAGCCTAGGCGGGGAGCTGCCGTCGGCGGCGTTTGGTGCAGGTGTCGGCGGGGTCGACAACGACGACAAGACAGGACGTCCTGGGCGTGCGGAGCCTTTTGTGCTACCCGAGCCCGTGAACGGCCGCGTGCTGAGGGCGTTCCGTGAGGAGCGCGGCATTCGCCTGCGCGAGATCGCGGACACAACCAAGATCACGCTGCGCTATCTCGAGTACATCGAAGCGGACCGTTACAGTGCCCTGCCGGCAGCGGTCTATCTGCGAGGCTTTCTCCAAGAGTACGCGCGTGCAATCGGGCTGGATCCGCGGCGGACGAGCGAGGCCTACCTGGCCAACAGCGGCATTCAGGAAACGGGCGAGTGAACGAGGTGGGGTGGGCAGGGATGGAGACGGTCATCGTTACCGGCGGGGCAGGCTTCATCGGCTGCAACTTCGTGCGCCTGGTGCTCGCGCGTCAGGAATGGCGCGTCGTGGTGGTCGACGCATTGACGTATGCCGGACACATGGCCAGCTTGGCGGACCTGGAGAACCACCCGCGCTACGCCTTTGTGCGCGCTGACATCGCGGACGGGCCGGCGATGGCGCGGCTGTTGGCAGCGGAGCGGCCACGGGCGGTGGTGAACTTCGCGGCTGAGACGCACGTGGATCGTTCGATCGACGGGCCGCGCGCGTTCGTGCGCACGAACGTGGTCGGGGCCTTTGAGCTACTCGAGGCAGCGCGGGAGTTCTGGTCCGGTCTGTCAGCCGCGGCGCGCGACGGTTTTCGTTTTCTGCACGTCTCGACCGACGAGGTCTACGGCTCGCTGGGTCAAGCGGGGCTCTTCTCAGAGACGACGCCCTATGCGCCGAGCTCGCCCTACTCCGCGACCAAGGCCGGGGCCGATCACCTGGTACGAGCCTACGCGGCGACGTTCGGCCTGCCGACCTTGATCACGAACTGCTCGAATAACTACGGTCCGTATCAGTTCCCGGAAAAGCTCGTTCCCCTGATGGTGTTGAGCGCGGTCAACGGTCGCGACTTGCCGATCTACGGNNATCTGCGCCGCGCTGGAACGGCTGCGTCCGGCAGCGGCCAACCCGCGGCTGCGCGAGCGCGGGCTGACGAGCTACAAGGCGCTCATGCGCTTCGTGCCGGATCGGCCGGGGCACGACCGGCGCTACGCGATCGACGCGACGAAGTGCCGGCAGGAGCTCGGCTGGCGTCCGGATCATGACTTCGACGCCGCGCTCGACAAGACCGTGCGGTGGTACCTCAATCATGAAGAATGGTGCGCGACGGTGTCACGTGAATATCGCGGCGAGCGCCTGGGGCTGGGCTCGGCAGGCGCGTGAGACGCGGATGAGACGCTACGTCGGCTGCCTGCTGGTCATCGCGCTCGGTTTCTCGGGCGTCGTGCCGCGGGCGGCTGCCGCGGCGCTGGTCCAGATTCGGCTGCCGTCGGGCCGGCAGCTCAGTGCCGAGCTGATGTTGAGCGATGAGGAGCGGGCTCGCGGGCTGATGTTTCGCGACACGTTGCCACGCGACCACGCGATGCTCTTCGTCTTCGAGGAGGCCGACTTTCAGGCGTTCTGGATGAAGAACTGCCGCTTCCCGATCGACATGGTATGGCTCGATGCGGAGCGGCGCGTCGTGCACGTCGCCGAGAGTGTACCGCCTTGTAAGCGGGATCCGTGTCCCAGCTATCGGCCGCTGCGCCGCGCGCTCTACGTGGTGGAGATGAACGCAGGCCAGGCGCGTCGCGAGAAGGTGCGCGTCGGGGCCGTGATCGAGTTCACTCTACCGCAGTAGGCGCTCAGCCAGCGGGCGGCGCGTCATCCGCGGGTGTCCGGCGCGGTCGCCCGAAGAGCCAGGACACTAGTATCCCCAGCAGGTAGAGACCCAGCATCGGCAAAGCCAGCGCGGACTGCGTGACGGCATCCGGTGTGGGTGTGATGACCGCGGCGACGATGAAGGCGATCAGCACGGCGTACTTGAAGTGGCGTAGCAGGAAGCGCGGAGTGACCAGACCGATGCGCGACAGCACGAAGATGACGACGGGAGTCTGGAAGATGAGGCCGATGCCGAGGAGAAACCAGGAGTAGAACGAGAAGTACTCCTCCACGCGCGGCATGAGCTTGATCTCCTCGCCGCCGAACGTGGCGAGGAAGCCGAAGGTCATGGGGAATAGCAGGTAGTGGCCGAAAAGACCGCCGCCGATGAAGAAGAGCGAGCCGAAGAAGATGAACGGCAGCACGTAGCGTCGTTCATGGGCGTGGAGCCCTGGCGAGACGAACGCCCAAACCTGGTAGAGCACGTAGGGCATGGCAACGAAGATGCCGACGAACACCGCCATCTTCATGTAGAGCAAGAAGGCCTCTGCCGGGCCAATGGCGATGAATTGGACGCCGGGCAGGGACTGGCGCAGCGGCTGCGTCAGAAAGCGGAAGATCTGCGTACGGAAGCCCCAGCAGAACAGGGTGCCGATGACCAGGGCGACGAGCGAGCGGATCAGACGGCCGCGCAGCTCCTCGAGGTGCTCGAGGAAGGACATCCGGTCCGGGTTGGGACGCTCTCGCGTGCTCAATGCTGTCGCAGCGGAGGCTCGCCGCTGCTGGGTGCCGGGGGAGCCGGTGCGGTGGCTGAGTCCGGCTGCGCAGCTGTCGCGGGCATTGGCTGTGCGAGCGGTGGGGGAACCTCGGCAGGCCGCTGCGCCGCCAGTTCCCGTCGACGATCGGCTTCGACCTCGTCCTCGATGGTCCGCTGCAGGTCGGTGGAGGCGCGACGGAACTCGAACATCATGCGTCCGAGGCTCTTGCCGATCTCCGGGAGTTTCCGCGGCCCGAAGACGATGAGCGCGATGACGAAGATAAGTAGTAGTTCACCAGGACCGATGTTTGCGAACATGTGACTCCGCTTCGGGCGACATGCCCAATCGCTACATGCTACCACCTACGAGGCCCGCGGTCGCTGCTATTGCAAGCCCCAGCGGCGGGCGCGCGGCGACTCAGGTCCTCTCGACGCGCGACGGGCTGCCGGACGCCATGCCGCGGACGAGTTGCTCGGCTTCGCTGCCGTGGCGCTGTTTGTAGAAGTCCAGGAGGACCTGCTGGACGCGCGGATGCTGGGCGGTGATGCTGTCGAGGGCGCGGCGATCCAATTCGAGCAGCTCCGCGTGCGTCGCACACGTGACCGTGGCCGTGCGCGGCCGTCCCGAGAGGATCGAGATCTCGCCGAAGAACGAGCCCTCGGCCAGCTCGCGAACGAGGACCTGGCGGCCTGCGGGATTACGGACGAAGGCCTTGAGCACGCCGGTCGTCAAGACAAAGAGGCTGTCGCCCGGCTCACCTTCCGAAACGACGATGTCGCCGGGCTCGAAGAAGACCAGATCGAGTCGCTCGATGAGCGCCACGAGCTCCTCTTCCGCGAAGTCGTCGAAGAGCGGGTTCGCTATGCGGCGCTGCGGCCGTTCGGTTGTGGTGCCGCTCGCGGGCGCCGGCGGCTCCGCCTTGAGCGTGGCGAAGAGACTCTCGAAGAACTCCTCCTCGTCGCCTGCGCCGGAGGCCGAGGCAGACTGGACTACGGCTGGGGCCTCGACCGGCGGCGGCGCGGCGGTGATGTCGGCCACGGCCATCGAGATCGCGCGGGGCTCGAAACCGATCTCTTGGAACCCGATCTCGTCCCCACCGCCGGGAGGCGGGATGAGAGGCAGCGACGCGCTCTGCTTCTCCTTGGCCAGGTGGGCGAGGCGTCTCTCGATATCGTGCCGGTCGGGATCGATCTTCTGGACTTTCTTGAAGACCGCAATCGCCTTGGCGGTGAATCCGTCGCGAGCGTATTCGTCGGCGATACTGACGTACACCGGTACTGCCTCGCTCGGGCGTCCTGCGGCGACCAGCACATCCGCCAGTTGCATGCGCAGACGCGAGTCGCTGCCGCCCTCCTGAAATTGGGCGCGGAGCAGCTCGATCGCCTTCGCGTATTTCTTCTGCGCGATCAGCTCGGCGAGGCTCGCTTCCCGTGCGCTGCCGAACCATCCCTTTGCCATGGTCACCCCCGGACTCCGAGGGTATGATCGACGTCCATCGGTGTCAAGGAAGGCCCACGTGCGAAGGGGCACGTGCAGCCGCGGCCGTGCTGGTCTAGAATGTCTCGGGTTCAAAGGAGGCGCGCAACGGATGGCCGATAAGGTGGCCTTCGATGAGGCGCGGGCGTACTTCATCGTACTCAACAAGCGTCGTGGCCTCATCCTCACGTGCGCGACCGTGGGCCTGCTCACCGCCGCGCTCCATAACTACACCACGCGTCCGGTCTATGAGGCGAACGCGCAGCTCTTGATCGACTGGCGGACGCCCAACGTTCTGCCCCATCAGGAGCTGGTCGATCGTCGGCCCATCGGCGGGGGGGCGGACTACTTCCAGACGCACTTCGCCCTGCTGCGCGGACGGCAACTGGCGGAGAAGGTCATCGAGAATTGCGGGCCACGGCTCAGGCAGGACCTGTTGACCGAATCGCGGTTCCGCTGGGTCGGGGCCGCGCGCCGGCCGCTGCCTGCCGCTGCGGAGCCGCAAGGTGAAGACCAGAAG
>PMCG01000361.1:244-5055 GCA_003155335.1 Acidobacteriota bacterium | reverse complement strand
GATCGGCTTCGCGAGCAGCAGGCGCGCGTGGTCGAGGCCGAGAAGGCAGCGCAGCGGTATCGCGAACGCGAGGGTCTCGCCAATCTCAACGAGCGCCGCGGCACTGCGGAGCAAACGCTGGCCGCGCTCACAACGGCGGTTGTGCGCGCGCGTACGGAGCGCGTCGAGAAGGAGACGCTCCACAACCGCATGAGCGCGCTCTTGCCCGAGGAGCGCATTTCAGCCACGACTGTCAAGGCCAGCCCGGTCGTCGAAAGCCTTCGCGCGCACCTTGTCGACCTGCGGGGTCAGGAGGCGCGTCTGGCGGAGACGCTCGGCGACCGGCATCCGGATCTCGTTGCCGTCCGTCAACGCATCGCGCGGACGCGAGCGGCCATCGACGAGGAGGTGGCCGAAGTCGTCAAGACGGTGGAGTCCGACTACAAGACCGCTGTAGAGACCGAGACGAACCTGACCGCCAGCCTGGATGACGCCAAGCGCGAAGCCCTGGCGCTGGAGCGCAAGGCGCTGGAGGGCGATGCCCTCGAGCGCGCCGCCGAGGGCAACCGCAAGCTCCTGCAGGAACTCACGACGCGCGCCAAGGACGCGGGTCTCGAGGCCGAGCTCAGGACGACCGACCTGCGCCTCACGGAGCGCGCGCGGCCGCCGCGCTCGCCCGTAGGGCCGCTCGAACGGCGGAACTGTCTCTTGGGCTTGCTGGGCGGGTTGGTGCTCGGCGTCGGCTTGGCGCTCCTGTTCGAGCGGCTGGACAACACGCTCAAGACGCCGGAGGACGTCAAGGTCCAGCTGCGCGTGCCATTCCTCGGGATGATCCCCGAGCTCAGGCCGATTGCCGTGACGACGCGGAAGGCCGGATTGGGGCCCGGGCTGGTCGATGCCGCCTCGGCCGCCGCAGAGGCATACCGCGTGCTCCGGACGAATCTCCTCTTCTCGTCGGCCGAAGGTGGCGGTCGCGCCTATCTCGTCACCAGCGCGGCTGCGGGAGACGGGAAGACCACGACCGTGGCGAATCTTGCCGCCGCACTGTCCCAGAACGACGCGCGCGTCCTGGTGGTGGATGCGGACCTCAGGCGGCCGGTGTTGCACACCCACTTCGAGCTNNGAGCGCGCGCCGGGTCTCTCGGACTTGATCGTCGGCAACTGCTCGGTCGCGGAAGCCATTCAGCACACGAAGGTGCGCGGTCTTGCGGTCATGCCCAGCGGCTATCTGCCCCCCAACCCTGCCGAGCTCTTGGGCTCCGTGAGCATGAAGGACCTGACCGCCGTGCTGCGGAAGCGCTTCGACTGGATCCTCTTCGACGCGCCGCCAGTGCTGGCCATGGCCGACGCGCTCGTGTTGAGCGGACTAACCGACGGTACCATCCTCGTCATTCGGGCAGACGCCACGCCGCTGCCTTCGGCTCAGCAGGCGATCGATCATCTGGGTGGCGTTGGCGGAAAGCTCACCGGTGTCGTGCTGAACAGCGTGAACATCGAACGGCACTCGTACTACTACGGCCCGTACTACGGAGACCACGCTCGCCGGTACGCGTCACGATCGGAAGAAAAGTCGCCGGACGCGCGCGTGGTGGGCGGGCGCTAGCTGAGACCATGGAGATAAGAGCCAACTACGCTCAGGCGCTGACCGCGCGCGGAGCGGTCTTTGCGGCCGCACTTCTCTGGACCCTGGGCGTGAGCCTCGGAGGCTGGGCTCAGGAGTCGCCTGACGTCGGTACGAATCCGGCTCCCGCCGAAGAGCAGGCGACCGAAGCGGCTCCACCTACACAGGTAGAGGCGCCGAAAGTGGTCGCGCCGCCTGCCGCAGCGACTCCTGACGAGAGCGCGCCGCCCGAGACGGCGCCCCCACCGGCTGCCGCGGCCGCCGAAGGGGCCGTTCCCGGCGAGACACCCAGCGGTGCCGCAAGCGAGGCCCGTCCGGACGAGCTGCAAGAGCAGGGCGCGGTCGAAGCGCCTGCAAAACGCGCTGCGCCCGTGCGGGTGCTGGCGGCCCCTGCCGCGACTGCGCCCCGCGACAAGAAGGCCAAGACCGTATCGAGCGCCGATCTGGCGAAGCTGGGCTTCTTCCAAGATTTCCAGGAGCTGGATCTCGATACGCTCCTCAACCCCGACGTTCTCGCCGTCACGACCACCGTGGCTTCGGACCGCGAACAGTCTCTTGAGGAGGCGCCGGGAGCCGTGACGGTTCTCACGGCCGATGATCTCCGCGATCTCGGGCTGCGCACTTTGGCGGACGTCCTGCGGCTCGTCGCCGGTTTCGACGTGGTCGCAGACAGCCTCGGCAGGAGCCGCATCATTGCCCGCGGTGTGCCGAGTGGAGGGTTCGCGGCGCTCTCGGAGGGCGTGCTCGTGATGCTCAACGGCCATCGTCTCGATGACGCCATCAGCGGCGGCGCCACGGCCCTCAACTTCGACATACCGATCGAGGGGATTGCCAAGATCGAGATCCTGCGCGGCCCGGCATCCGCCCGCTACGGTGACGGTGCCCTCGCCGGTGTCATCAACGTCCTGACAGAGGAAGCGGGATCGTTCCGAGGTGTGCGCGCTTCGTCCACCGCGGGGTCTTTCGGCACCTACCAGGAGATGGTTCGGCTCAATAACGAGATCATGGGCATCAAGGTTCTGGGTTCGATGCGCTATGTCAGCACTGGCGGCCCGAACCCCACGATCGGCGCGGACGCGCAGACGCTTCGCGACGCCGACCAGATCGGCGAGAAGGCGCTCTCGTTGGCACCAGGGCCGGCGAGAGGTGGCTTCCACGCGCTCGAGACCTACTATCACGTCACCTATCGCAAATACGAGCTTCACTGGCGCGTCTTTCAGGGCACCGCCAACCCGTTTGTCGGCTACGCGAACTCGCTCGGCGATCAGGGTGACGTCTACAGCAAGCAGTCGGTCTTCGACCTCGGCTACCACGACGAGGTCAAGGGCCTCGGCACGCTCAAGGTTCGGCTGAGCATCACCAACAACGACCAGAGCCAGCTCTTCGAGGCGCTGCCGCCCGGATTCGCAGGGGTGCTGCTCGACGGCCGGCGCTTCGAGATCGACTCGCCGATCTTCTTCAAGGCGCGGCTGAAGACCGGGCGCACCGGTCTGGATGCCACACTGGAACGCGGCCTGGGTCGCGATCACCAGTTCCTCGCGGGACTCACTCTCGCGCGCGAGGCGACTCGCGATCTTGAGGCGCAATCGAACCTCGACTTTGCCACGCGCCAGCCACGCTCTGAGCTGGCTGACCTGGCCGGCATTCTCGCGCCTGCGACGCGGCGTTCGGCCGGCCTCTTCGTGCAGGACGTCTGGTCGACCTCTCAGCGCGTGACTGTCACGGGTGGGCTCAGGCTCGACTCGCTGAACGACGCAGGGACGCGCCTGAGCCCGCGCCTCGCGGTCGTCACCCGTCTGCCCCGCGATCTGACGCTGAAGATCCTCTACGGGGAAGCGTTCCGGGCGCCGACGTTTGCCGAGCTCTACTTCAATCTGCCCGGGTACGAGGCCAATCCGAATCTCAAGTCCGTCACCGCCCGTTCGCTGAACGCGCAGTTGGGCCTGCACCGGACGAACCTGCGTCTGAGCGCCGGTGCTTTCACTAACTGGGTACGCAACACGATCCCGGCCGAACGGCCCGATTCGCCGTTCGACCACACGGTGCTCGTGAACACGCCCGGCATCAACGTCTATGGCGTCGAGGCCGAAGGCCGGGCCACCCTGGGCGTCAACGCCTTCTTCGGCAACCTGACGCTCGAGAGCTCGCGCTACGCCGATGGCAGCGGCCGCGTACCCGGAGTGGCTGCGTTGATGAGCACGTTGGGCGCCACCGTAGCCGTCGGCCCGCGGCAGAGTCTGACGGGCACCTGGCTCCTGCGATCGAGCCGGTCGCGGGCCGCGGGCGACCCGAGGCCCGCCCTGGGCGGCTGCGGCGTGCTCAACCTGGCCTTCCACTTCACCCGCGTCCTGCGTGACCTGGACGCTTCGGCCATGTTCGACAATCTTCTCGGTCAGAAGTACGAGGACCCGGCGCCGGCGTTCACCCTGCCAGGCGACTACCCGCGGCCAGGCCGGAGCATCCGGATCTTGGCCCGCTACTCGTTCTAGGAGGAAGAGCGAGTGGCTTCGCGCAGCAACATTATCGAAGTAGTGATCGGGTTGGCGGCGCTCTTGACGTCCGCCCGTGCTTTCGCCGGTCAGGACGAGATGGTCGTGGCCGCCGATCGGCAGGTGCCGCTGCTTCTCAAGATCCTCACCTACGACCGACACCTAGAGAGGGTCGGCCAGCACCTGATGATTGGCATTGTCCGTTCCCCAACGAGCGCTGCTTCGGCCAAGGCGTGCGGGGAGGTCCAGGCGATCCTGCAGAGCTACCTCGGCAAGACGGTCAAGCAGATACCGATCGACTACCAATGGGCGGACTACGCCGGTCCTGAGAAGCTTCTGACTTGGGCCAAGACGAAAAGGATCAACGTGTTCTACGTGTCGCCGGGCAACGAGAAGAACCTCGCGGCGATTCTCAAGGTCGGGCAGGAGAACGGGATCAGTTCGATGACCGGCGTTCCGGAGTACGTCGAGCGAGGCGTTGCGGTGGGCATCGGTGAGCGTCAGGCCAAGCCGCAGATCCTCATCAACCTAGAGTCTTCCAGGCGTGAAGGGAGCGAGTTCGATGCCAGCCTTCTGCGCGTCGCGACCATCGTCAAGTAGGTTGGGCCCGAAGGTGCTCCGGTGAGGCTCACCCGCGCCTTTCACGACCTGTCGATTCGCCGCAAGCTCACGCTGATCGTGATGGTCACGAGCAGCGCGGCCCTGCTCGTGGCCTGCGCCGC
>PMCG01000361.1:0-203 GCA_003155335.1 Acidobacteriota bacterium | reverse complement strand
GAACCGTACGCGCGCGATGCGTCCGCTGTTCCGGCAGCCCCGCATCTGCCCGGAGCGGGCCACCGCTACACACGCGACAGTCTGACGGTCTGCCGGTCGATCACCCACGCCGACGAGATCAAGCGAGAGACCGTCGGAACGATCTGCATCCAGTCCGACCTGGTGGCGCAGCACAGCCGTCTGCGGGACTTCGCCGGGATCGT
>PMCG01000022.1:2641-7321 GCA_003155335.1 Acidobacteriota bacterium | reverse complement strand
AGGAACTCGGGGTTCGAGACCACGGCGAACGGATGCGTCGTGCGGCCCGCGATGGTCTCCTTGACGCGGGCTGCCGTCCCGACCGGGACGGTCGACTTGCCCACGACGACCTTCCAGCCATTCATCGCCTGACCGATGTCGTCCGCCACTGCGAGCACCGCACCCAGATCCGCGGCGCCGTCCGCGGCCTGCGGCGTTCCGACGGCGACGAAGATCACTTCGCTCGAGCGCACCGCCTCGGCAAGGTCCGTCGTGAAGCGCAGCCGCTCCTCGGCCACGTTGCGAGGGATCATCTCGTTCAGCCCCGGTTCGTAAATCGGGATCAGCCCAGCGCGCAACGCAGAGATCTTGGCCTCGTCCTTGTCCACGCAGACCACGGCATTGCCGGTCTCGGCCAGGCAGGCACCCACCACCAGGCCGACATACCCCGTTCCGACCACTCCGATGCGCACGATCCAGACCCTCCCTGCGCACTCGACCAACGGCAGGCGCCGAGCGAAGTGCTTAGAATACCACAAGTTGCGCTATGGTCGCTGGTCCCAGATCTGCCCTCGCGCCACCTGAGAGCGGCCGCCGCCGGGCGCGACGCTCCCTGCCGCACACACGACCAAAGACACCGGCGTCGCCAGCCGCAAGCGGCGCCCGACATGCGCTTCGGGCTGAATCGTTGGTATCATCCCGCACGCGAGGGCGTGCGCAAAGGACTTGGCCGGAGCCGCATCGCCCACGGGTAACCTCATGCGCATTGGACTCGATCTCAGACCGTCGCTATCCAAGCCGACCGGAGTTGGTGGCTACGTGCTCGCGCTCGCCCAGCGCCTGCCGCTGGCTGCCCCGGAGGCGGAGTTCGTCTACTTCTCCGCTTCCCTGCGAGAGCGGTACCCGCGGGTGTCCTGGCCGCCCAATGTGCGCTTCGTGGACCGCCGCATTCCGGTCCGGATGCTCAATGCCGCGTGGAATCGCCTCGGCTGGCCCTCGCTCGACTTGCTCGTCGGCGGTGATCGGCTCGACCTCGTGCACTCGCCGCATCCGCTCATCGTCCCCGGCAAGCGCGCGCGCCTCGTCGTCACGCTGCACGACCTCTTCTTCCTGAAGCACCCTGAGTGGACGCGGGCCGAGATCCGCCGTGACTACGCCCCGCTCGTGCGCGCCCACGCCCGGCGCGCGCACGGGATCATCTGCGTCTCTGAGTACACGGCAGCCGAGGCGCGGCTGCTGCTCGACGTGCCGCCTGAGCGGATCGCCGTCATCCGGAACGGCGTCGACCCTGTCTTCAAGCAACCCATCGCCGAGGAACAAGTGGCCACCGTCCTGAATCGGCTGCGCCTGCCGCGAGGCGGCATTCTGTTTCTTGGGACCGAGGAGAAGCGCAAGAACCTGGTCGGCCTGGCCATGGCCTACATGGGCCTGGCGCGGCGACGGCCGCGGCTGCCACCACTGGTGCTGGTCGGGCCTGGCTCCTACTGGGCGCAAGGTGGCTCCATCGTCGGTCCGCAGATCCGCGCTACTGGCTATCTCGACACACGCGAGATTCGCGCCCTGATGGCTGCCTCGGCCATGCTGGTGCTCCCGTCCCTCGAGGAGGGCTTTGGCCTGCCGGTCGCGGAGGCCATGGCCGCCGGATTGCCCGTGGTTTGCTCGCGCGGGTCAGCGCTGGAAGAGACCGCGGGCGGAGCGGCCACGCTCGTCAACCCCATGGACACCGAATCCATCGCGCGCGGTATCGAGCGCGTCCTCGACGATTCCGCGTACGTGGAACAGCAGCGCCGCGTGGGGCTTGAGCAGGCCAGACGCTTCGACTGGGACACCACAGCGCGAGAGACGGTCGCCTTCTACCGTCGCGTGCTTGAGGCTTGACGTGAGTGCAGCCCGACCTCGGGACGTCGCGTGCGGCAGTGTCGCGCGACAATGATCATCGGCATCGACGCGCGCGAGCTCGGCGGCCAGCCCACGGGCACGGGGCGCTACTTGCACAACCTCCTGCGCGCCTGGAGCCGATCGAGCACGGATCGCTTCCTGGCCTATCTCGACGAGCCACCGCGCACAGCGGCGCTCGCCACCGCGAGAGTGGAGTGGCGCGCCCTCGCGGCCGCTCATGCGCGCGGAATCGTCTGGCAAGAGCGCGTCCTGGCCCCGGCCGCGCGCGCTGACGGTATCGACGTCTTCTTCGCCCCTGCCTACCAATGTCCGCTCACGCTTCCGCGGCCACGCGTGACCGCGGTGCACGACCTATCGTTCTTCTCGTATGCGCCCGACTTTGGCTTTCTCGAAGGCCTACGCCGTCGCCTGCTGGTGGCGGCGTCGATTCGCGTCTCGCGCGCGATCTTGGCCTGCTCGCGCTTCACACGCGACGAGATCGCGCGACGTTTCCCTGCGGCGGCCGGGCGCGTCCATCACATCCCGCTTGGCGCCGACGACCTCCTGCCGCCCGCTCCTGCACGCGCCGAAGCCCGGCATCAGCTCCACGTCCACGGCCCCCTGATCCTGTGGGTGGGCAGCGTCTTCAATCGGCGCTGTCTTCCGGAGCTCCTGGCGGCTGGTGCGCTTCTCACCCCCCGCTGGCCCAACCTGTGCATCGACGTTGTCGGCGACAATCGCACACACCCCCGACGTAACCTGGCGGCCCTGGCGCGCCAGGCCGGCCTCGCAGACCGAGTGCGCTTCTCCGGCTTCGTCGACGACAGCGCCCTTGCGCTGCGCTACGCCGCAGCAGACGTAGTTGTCCAGCTCTCGGACTACGAGGGATTCGGCCTGCCCGCACTCGAGGCCATGGCGCGGGGCGTCCCGGTCGTGGCCAGCAATCGCCCGGCTCTCAGCGAAGTCGTCGGCGACGCCGCCTGCTCCGCGGACCCTCGCAATCCGCGTGACATCGCTCACGCGCTCGCTCAGGTGATCGGCGACGGCGCATTCGCCGCCGACTTGCGCGAACGCGGTCGCGCACGTGCAGCGCGTTTCTCCTGGGCAACGACCGCTGAACGTGTGCTCGAAGTCCTGCACGAGGCGGCCCGCCTGTGAGCGCGCCTGAATCGCGCGTCACAGCGATCGTCGTCTCATTCAACACGCGCGACGATACTCTGCGCTGTCTGCGTTCGTTGCGCCAGCAGGACTTTCTCCCGCCGATGGAGATCGTGGTCGTCGACAACGCCAGTGGCGATGGTTCGGTAGACGCCATACATGCCAGCTTCCCTGGCGTCGTGGTGCTGGCTCTCGACGCCAACCTTGGCTACGGCGCGGCGAACAACCGCGCCCTCGCCCGGGTCCAAACGCCCTACGCGCTCCTACTCAACAGCGATGCCGAGATCCGGCCTGGCGCTGTCGAGGCGCTCACCAGCCATCTCGACGCGCACCTGCGCGTGGGCCTGGTTGGCCCGCGCACGCTCTATCCCGACGGCACGCCACAGATCTCCTGGGGCCCGCGCCTGACGCCATTCAACGAGTGGCGCCAACGCCGCTGGCTACGCGCGGTCGCCACAAAGGACAGCACGGCCCGCGCGCAACTCGCTGCCCTGGTCCGGCGCACGCACGCACCGGATTGGCTTTCGGGCTGCTGCCTGCTCGCGCGCATGGAGAGCCTGCGCGCGGTCGGCTTCTTCGACGAGGGCTACTTCCTCTACGAAGAAGACGCCGATCTCTGTCTGCGCCTGCGTCGCGCCCAATGGGGTCTGGCCTTTGTGCCCGACGCCGAGGTCGTCCATCACGTCGGCCGGAGTGCGGCGACAGCGCCCCAGCGATCGCGCCTCGAGTACCATCGCAGCCACCTGCGCTATTACGCCCTCCACAACGGCCCGATCCGGACCGCTGCGCTGCGNNGATGAAGATCGCGATCGACGTCCGCAAGTGGCGGGACTACGGCATCGGCACGTACGTGCGCAATCTGGTGCGTCATCTCGCGCGCTTGGACCACGAGACGACGTACTTCCTGCTCTGCGAGCTGAGCGACGAGGCCACGCTGCGCGATCTGGCTGAGAACTTCGTCCCGGTCGTCGAAGCCTCCGCAGGCTACTCGCTGCGCGAGCATTTCTCCATCCCCCGCCAGCTGCGCCGACTGAGAGCGGATCTCTTCCATTCCCCGCACTACGTCCTGCCGCTGATGAGCCGCGTCCCATGCGTCGCGACGATCCACGACTGCATTCATCTGTTGTTTCCGAAGTACCTGCCCAATCGTTTTGCTTTGTACTACGCTCGCTTCATGCTGCGCCAGGCCGTGCGCCGCAGTACCGTCGTGCTCACCGTCTCGGAGGCTTCGCGCGCCGACATCCTGCGCTTCTATCCGGAGACGCCACCCGAGCGCGTGCGCGTCATCCCAAACGCCATCGACGATGCCATCCTCACGCCGCCCTCCGCCGAAGAGACCCAGCGCGTGCACGAGCGCTATCAGATCCAGGGACGCTTCGTCCTTTATGCCGGCAACATCAAGCCCCACAAGAACCTCGAACGCCTGATCCAGGCCTTCGGGCAGGTCAAGGCGCGCCCTGGCTTCGAGGACGTGAAGCTCATCATCATCGGCGACGAGATCCAGCGCTACGGCTCACTGCGCCGCAGCGTCGAGACAGCGGGTGTGCGGCAGGATGTGCGCTTCTTCGGCTTTGTCCCTGACGCCACCCTGGCCGTGCTCTACCGCACCGCCCATGTCTTTGCCTTTCCTTCACTCTATGAGGGCTTCGGCCTGCCGCCGCTCGA
>PMCG01000022.1:1942-2620 GCA_003155335.1 Acidobacteriota bacterium | reverse complement strand
ACGCGTGGCCGTGCCCGTGCGAGTGAATTCAGTTGGGACCGCTCCGTCCGCGCCGTACTCTCCGTCTATCACGAGGTCCTGAACCCGGCGGGCCACGCAGCGGAGGCCACGCCCTGACAGCGGCCAGCGCGCGCGGACACACTGCCGTCCACGCGCNNGGTTCCGTGCATCCCGAGCTAGAGGCGCACGAGATCCGTACCGGCTTCGTCCAGCGCCTGCCGGGCGCCGCGCGCCACTACCGCCATTACCTGCCGCTGTTCCCGGCCGCGATGGCCACCTTCGATTTCAGCGGCTTCGACCTCGTACTCTCGTCCTCTCACTGTGTCGCCAAAGGCGCACGCGCCGCCACAGGCGCCCTGCACGTCTGCTACTGCCACACGCCGATGCGNNTTCAGTTGGGACCGCTCCGTACGCGCCGTAGTCGCTGTCTATCACGAGGTGTTGGGCCCCCTGCACCACGCATCGGAGGCCACGCCCTGACAGCGGCCAGCGAGCGCGGACACACTGCCGTCCACGCGCCATTTCGCGAGATGACATGAAGGTCGCCCTGGTCCACGACTGGCTCACCGGGATGCGTGGCGGCGAGAAGGTCCTGCTCTCCTTCGCGCGCCTCTTCCCGGACGCGCCCATACACACCCTGTTGCACGTGCCTGGTTCCGTGCATCCCGAGCTAGAGGC
>PMCG01000022.1:0-1931 GCA_003155335.1 Acidobacteriota bacterium | reverse complement strand
GTCTGCTACTGCCACACGCCGATGCGTTACGTATGGGATCGTTTCGACGACTACTTCGGACCGGGAAGAGCTTCCCCGCTTGTCCGTCCCGTCATCCGCGTGATCGCCGGCGCTCTGCGCAGGTGGGATGTCGCCACCAGCCGCCGCGTCGACTACTTCGTCGCCAATAGCCGCTACGTGGCCGAGCGTGTGCAGCGCTACTACGGACGCCAAGCCGAAGTGATTCCGCCTCCTGTGGACACCGAGTTCTTCACACCGGATCCGGAAGCCACCAACCAGGACTACGACCTCATCGTCTCTGCCCTGGTGCCCTACAAGCGCATCGAGCTGGCACTCGAGGCCTATCGCGACACTGGCCGGCGGCTGCTCATCGCCGGCTCAGGGCCGGACGCTCGCCGGCTGGCCGCGTTGGCCCCCCCCGAGGCCCGCTTTCTCGGGCACGTGGAGGATGAGACTCTGCGCCAGCTCTATCGCGGTTGCCGCGCCATACTCCTGACAGGCGTCGAGGACTTCGGCATCGTCCCTGTCGAGGCCATGGCGTGCGGCCGTCCAGCGATCGTCTTTGCCGAGGGTGGCGCTGCCGAGTCCATCGTCGAAGGCGAGACCGGCCTGCTCTTCCGCAGTCCCACCGCGCAGGCCCTGCGCGTCGCCGTTGACGCACTCTCGGCGACGCGATTTAATACTGCGGCGTTGCGTGCTCGCGCCGAGGCGTACAGCCGCGCGGCCTTCGACGCTCGTATGCGCGCCCTTGTCACGAGTGCGATGGAACGTCATCAGCAGCAGACCTCAGCGTGTTGAAGCACAAAGCTCGCATCTTCGTCGGTGTCTTCCTCGTCAGCGACGTGCTGCTGAGCGCCGCGGCCTGGCTGGCCGCGTACGCCCTGCGTTTCAACTTCGGGCCGCTACTGAGCGTCCTGCCGGCCGACAAGGGCGTACCGCCGTTCGATCGCTATCTCTGGCTCCTGCCATTGATCGTGCTGCTCTGGCCGATCGTGCTCTACTTCCAGGGCCTCTACGAGGTGCAGCGCGTTCGCGGCCGCATCGACGAGTTTTTCGCCATCTTTTTCAGTGCGCTTCTGGGAGCGATCCTGCTCCTGGGGGCCACGCTCTACGTGCGCGTCTACTATCGCTTCCAGCCCGAGTCAGCCCCGGCTTGGGAGTACAGCCAGGCCGTGTTCGTCCTCTTCCTCATTCTGGATTGCGCCGCCTTGGCGCTCGGGCGCTGGGGCTGCCGCCGCTACCTCCAGCATCGCTCGACGACAGGAGGAAGCCTGGAGCACGTGATCGTGGCTGGCACAGGCGAGCTCGCGCTCCGGCTCGCGCAGAGCCTGCGCACGCACCGCGAGCTAGGCTATGCCCTGATTGGATTCCTGGATGATCATCGCACCGACCACGTGCTGGGCCTGCCTGTGCTCGGCCGGTTCGACCAGGCACGCGATGTCATCGCGCGCCACCACGTCGAACAGGTCTTGATCGCCTTGCCGCTCGCGGAGCACGCGGCCATGGTCGATCTCGTCCGCGCCCTGCGCAACGAGTGCATCGACATCAAGGTCGTGCCCGATCTGCTGCAGTACGCCACGCTCAAGGCGACGCTGGAGGACCTCGACGGTCAGCCGATCATCGGCCTCAACGACGTGCCGTTGCGCGGCTGGCACAGCTTCATCAAGCGCGCGGCCGACATCGCGCTCGGCGCGACGCTGCTGCTGCTCCTGCTCCCGGTTTTCTCCGTCATCGCCCTGCTCATCAAGCTCAGAGGCGGACGCGGTCCGGTCTTCTACCGCCAAGAGCGCATGAGCATCGATGGCAAGACGTTCCTGATGTACAAGTTCCGCTCCATGCACGACGACGCTGAGCAGGGCACGGGCCCGGTCTGGGCATCTCCCGAGGACCCGCGACGCACCCGCATCGGCATCTGGCTGCGCCGCTACAAC
>PMCG01000044.1 GCA_003155335.1 Acidobacteriota bacterium | reverse complement strand
TCATGAACCCGACCACGGACGTCTTCGAGCAGCGCATCGCGGCGCTCGAGGGCGGCAGCGGCGCGCTGGCCGTGTCATCCGGGCAGGCGGCGGAGACGCTCGCCCTGTTGGCGATCACACAGGTCGGCGACGAGATCGTGTCGGCGAACAACCTGTACGGCGGCACGTACCAGCTTTTCCACTACACCTTTCCCAAGCTAGGCCGCAGCGTGAGGTTCGTGAGCTCGCAGAAGCCGGACGAGTTTCGCCGCGCGATCACTCCCAAGACGCGCGCCATCTACGCCGAGACGATCGGCAATCCCAAGCTCGACGTGCCTGACTTCGAGGCGCTGGCGAAGATCGCGCACGAGGCCGGCGTGCCGCTTGTGGTCGACAACACCGTGGGCGTCGGCCTGCTGCGGCCCATCGATCACGGAGCGGACATCGTGGTCANNGGTCTGAAGTTCTGGGACGTGTTCGGCAATTTCCCCGGGCTTGGCAACGTGGCGTTCATCATCAAGGTGCGGGTGCAGTTGCTGCGCGACCTTGGCCCGGCGCTCAGCCCGTTCAATGCGTTTCTCTTCCTGCAGGGCCTGGAGACCCTACCGCTGCGGCAACGCGAGCACTCTGCCAACGCGCTGGCCATTGCCACGTGGCTCAAGGCTCATCCTCTGGTCAAGTGGGTGACTTATCCCGGGCTTCCGGATGACCCGAATCACGCGGTCGCGGCCAGGTACCTCAAGCAGGGCTTCGGCGGCATCGTCGGCTTCGGCATCAAGGGGGGCCTCGATGCCGGGCGCAAGTTCATCAACTCGGTGAAGCTCCTGTCGCACCTGGCCAACATCGGCGACGCCAAGAGCCTGGTCATTCATCCGGCGTCGACGACGCACCAACAGCTGACTGCCGCGGAACAGGAGGAGACAGGCGTGACGGCCGACTACGTGCGCCTCTCGATCGGGCTGGAAGACGCAGACGACATCAAGACGGACATCGAGCAGGCACTGCGGGCGTCTCAGGGCTAGTTCTGCCGACTCGCTGCTGACGGCGCAGGGCGCCGGGGACGGCATGACATTGACCTCGGCGCCGCGCCGGACTCGATCGAGAGCTGCAAGCGGTTGGCTTCCCGCCAGGCGCGGCACATCGGCCGGCTCTGCCTTGCGCGGACGCATGCGGGGAGAGTAGGATGCGCGCCCTGTTGGTGCGCCTGTGTCGAGCACGAAGCGACAATCCGTCCTGGAGATGAGCCTGTGGGCCCTGACCTGGCCCATGTTCATCGAGCTGGTCCTGGCCTTCACCCTCGGGTTCGAGGACTCGTTCTATCTGGCCAAGCTCTCCGACCGGGCCGCGGCTGCGGTCGGGGCCCTTCTGCCCGTGTTCGGGATCTGCAACATGGCGTTTCAGACCTTTGCCCAGAGCGGCGCGAGCGTCGCGTCGCAGCTCATCGGCGGAGAGCGCCGGGCATGGGCCAGCCGCACGTTCATCGCGACGATCCTGCTCAACGCCGTGCTCGGCGCAGGTGTGGCGTCCTTCTTCTTCTTGTTCGATCGTCGGGTCGGTCTGTGGCTGGGACTGAGCCCGGAGGTCTACGCTCCGGCCACGGAGTTTCTGACCCTGGTCGGCCCGATGCTCTTTATCCAGGCCCTACGCTTTTCGTATGCCTCGGTGATCAATGCCCGCGGCCGCACGCGCTGGAACATGCTGGCTGCCGCGTTCGTGAACGTCGCGAACCTGGGGCTCAACCACGTGCTCACCAGGGGCACTTGGGGCCTGCCGCGGCTCGGCGTCGCTGGCGTGGCGTACTCGACGATCGTGGCCCAGAGCCTGGGTCTGATCATCTCGGCCACGGTGGTGCACGCACACCTCAAACTGCGCTGGGACCTCGCGGGCCTTTGGTCTGATCTGCGCGGGTGCGTGACCCCGATCTTGCGCATCGCCGTGCCGTCGGTGATCGAGCCGCTGTCTTTCAACTGCAACCAGCTCGTGCTGGTACGAATCATCGTCGTGCTCGGCGAGGTGGCTTTGGCGGCGCGCACCTACACCCTGAACCTCATCGCCTTTGCGATTGTGTGGTCGTTCGCCCTCGGCGTGGGCACGCAGATCAAGATCGCGCACTACATCGGCGCTCGCCGCTTCAGCGAGGCCCAAGCGCAGCTCCAACGCAGCCTACGCATCGGCATGTTCTTGGGCTTTGTGATGATGGGCGTGCTGAGCCTCTCGGCGCGGCCGCTCTACGGCCTGTTTACCTCTGACCCGGAAATCCTGCGCATCGGCCGAGTGCTGCTCTTGCTCGGGCTCGCGCTCGAGCCGGCGCGCACGAGCAACATGGTCGTGGGCGGCTCGCTGCGCGGCTCTGGCGACGCGCGCTTTGCCTCTTTCGTGAGCGTGGCTCTGACCTGGGGCATCGCCATCCCGCTGGCCTACGTGCTGGCCCTGCGCCTCGGCCTGGGCCTGGTGGGCGTCTGGCTGGCGATGATCGCTGACGAGGCGTCGCGCGGCATCATGAACTACTGGCGCTGGCAGACCGGTGCCTGGAAGAGCAAGGGCGTCCTGGCGCACGAGCCGACATCGAGGACGTAGGTCAGGACAGCTCCACTTCGCGCCGTTTCCATAGCAGATAGATCGCCGGGTAGACNNCCCATCATGGCTGCCGTGACGGTCATCATCTTGGGACGGACGCGCTTGACCGCTCCGTGGACGATGGCCTCGTTGAGGTCACTCAGTGTTCGGAGTCGTCCGCTGGCCTTGGCCTCGTCGTGCGAGAGGTCGAGGAAGAGCAGCATGAACAC
>PMCG01000227.1 GCA_003155335.1 Acidobacteriota bacterium | reverse complement strand
ATCGCCCACAGCGCGTCGGCGCAACGCCGGCGCACGGCCATCACGGGGTCGCGCAGGTGCGCGAGGAGTATCACGGCAGCCGGACGAGCCGCCTGCGCGCGCGCACCGAGACCGCGCGCAGCGGTCTCGCGCACAACGGCGTCTTCATCGCTCGACGCCGCAGTCAGGGCGTCGACTCCACGCGGATCGTCGAAGGGCGCCTGACCGAGAGCCCAGGCAGCGGCCCAGCGCACGTCTGTCTCGCGCGCACGCAGGGCAGCCACGAGCAGACCCGGCGGCCGGTCCGACCGGTGCAACCGAGCGGCGAGCACGGCCGGTGCTGCGGGTAGCGACGGCAACACGCCCGCAGCCAGCACGCGCTGCGCGACGATCTCGGTACCTGCGACGCTGAAGTGCGAGTGATCGACAAAGGCAGCGGGCCCAGCGGCACGGATCTCCGGCAGCACGTCGACGAGCGGTATCCCCTCGCGCCGGGCGAAGTCCGCAATGATCTGCTGGATGCGNNGCCGGTTGGTCAGGCTTGGTACAGAGCTCAGCGACCAGCCGGATCTCGCGAGCCGGCGCGCCGATGACGCGCCTCACGAGGGCCGAGCGCTGGTACAGTGCCAGCAGCCAGGGCGCAGGCGGTCGGCGCTGAGTGTTCTGCATCTCCGGGATGTCGTTCAGGCAGACACCCACGAGCACCTGGTCGGGCCGGTACTTCCGCGCGATGCGCTCGTAGGCCATGCGCTCCTGCGGCGTGGACCAGCCCGGGAGCGCGATGTTGAAGACCTCGACGCGCTGGCCAAGCGCGTCGAGCTTGCGCTGCAGCACCTGCGGGTAGGCATCGGAAGGGTGCAGCCGATGCCCGAAGGTGACGCTGTCGCCCAGGATCGCGACACGCCACGTCCGCGCAGGCTTCTCGATGTCGTGCACGCGGTCGCGGATGCCATCGCCGTTGGCCAGATGCTCGCCGGGCGGCCACGGCTCATCGTGCGAGCCGAGCTGCGTCAGCTTGTCTGGTCCAAGTAGGACGAGGCGCGAATCCTCAGGGAGCGGTTCCTTGTGCTCGAAGCGGCGAGCCAGCCACTCCAGCGTCGTCAGCGTCGCCAGGGTGACAACCAGGCTCACCGCGAGATTGCCTGCCAGGGTCGCGATGCGGCGGCTCATCTTGGAATGGCCCACGTTCGCGCGCATGCCTCAGGGGTACAGCCGTCGCGCACGCCAGCCGCCTGCGCCGCGCTCGTAGAGGATGCGATCGTGCAGGCGGTAGACCTGGTTGTACCAGAACTCGATACGCTCAGGGATCACGCGGTAACCGCCCCAGTGCGGTGGCCGTGGCACCGCGCGGCCGGCGAAGCGCAGAGTCTGGCGCAGAAAGCGCGCGAGCAGCCATGCCCGGCCGGCGAGCGGCGCGCTCTGGTCCGAGGCCCAGGCCCCGACCTGGCTGTAGCGCGTGCGGCTGACGAAATAGGCGTCGGACTCTTCGGCTGTCAACTTCTCGACAGAACCCTCAACGCGCACCTGCACGGCGAGCGCCGGCCAGTGCAAGCACAAGGCGGCACTGGGACGGGCGTCCAGCTCGCGGGCCTTGCGGCTCCTGTAGTTGGTGAAGAAGACGAAGCCGCGCTGGTCCACCTCCTTCAGGAGCACCATGCGCAGCGAGGGACGGCCGGCGGCATCGGCCGTGGCCAACGCTATCGCCGTCGCGTCGCTCTTCTCTTCGCGCCGCGCGCGCTCGAACAGCTCGTGAAAACGAACGACCGGGTCTTTCATCTCGCGACAAACCCTCAAACAACGTGTCGCCGTTCTCAGCACGCGCACGGTTTCGCGCTGCGCGCGCCTGACGGCGCCAAATGATCGCCGCGATCGCTGCGCGGCGCAAGCTGGCCGGTCACGAAAGGTCGCGCGCTCCGCCGTGCGGACGTGCTACGCTGATTCCATGGCGCAACTCGAACGGAGATCGCTCCCATGGTGATTCACGTCGTCTACCATGGCTTTTCGCCCACGCCGACGGTGAAGCGCAGTCTCGACGACGGGAGAGCGGACATCGAGAAGCTCTTCCGTGGACTGGTCAGCGTGGAGTGGGCGTTGGAGTCCGAGGGCAGCGAGACGGAAGTGGCCTGCCGCGCCCACGCGCGCTCGGGCTACTACCGCGCCAGCGCACGCGGGCACGACATCGGGCAGGCCATCCATGAGGTCGTGCAACGTCTGCGCGCCCAGCGCCGCCGCCGCAAGGACGCCCTGGAGCGACGGCGACACACCGGTGCGCGTCGCGCGTAGCGCGTGCGGCCGCCGACGGGCTGCGGAGCCCTGCTAGTGGGCCTCCGCCCAGGTGTGGCCGAGGCGGGCGTCCACCACGAGCGGAACTGAGAGCACAAGGGCGCCTTCCATGACCGCGCGCACGATCTCCATGGCGCGCTGGCTCTCTTCCTGTGCGACCTCGATCAGCAGTTCGTCGTGAATCTGCAGCACCAGGCGCGCCTTGAGCTGGCGTTGCTCGATCTCGCGCCGCAGATCGAGCATGGCCTTCTTGATCAGATCGGCCGCCGAGCCCTGCACCGGCGTGTTGACGGCCTGGCGCTCGGCCTCGAGCCGCACCGGCGTGTTCTTGGAGTTGATCTCGGGCAGCCGGCGTAGCCGACCGAGCAGAGTGCGCACGACGCCGGTGGCCCGTGCCTGCGCAATCGTCTCCTCGAGGTAGGCGCCCACGCGTGGATAGCGCGCGAAGTAGGCTGCGATGAAGGCCTCGGCCTCCTTGCGGCTGATGCCCAGGTCCTTGGCGAGCGTGAAGGCCGTCTTGCCGTAGAGCAATGCGTAGTTGATCATCTTCGAAAAGCTGCGCTG
>PMCG01000138.1 GCA_003155335.1 Acidobacteriota bacterium | reverse complement strand
CGCATGGGCATGCTCAGAGCGCTGGTGGGACGGCCGAACGGCCTGCGAGATTCACAGGCCGCAGCGGGAGGCACGGGACAAGCGCGTCTCGCTGTCAAGACACGCTGTGTGCTCGTCGCCGATCTGGTCGAGATCGACTCCGACGGCACGCACAAGATCGTCCTGTCAGGGGTCGCTGACCAGATCGCTCGCGACCTCTACCGCGAGTTGACGGGGCGCCCGTGGACGCGCGTGGACGCCCGCGAGGCCGAACCGCAACTCGGCGAGAGACTGGCCGGCTGACGCCAGAGGCGGCCAGGTCGCTGGAGTCACCTTCAAGCGGGATCGCGGCCCGCGGGTCGCCGGAAGCGCGGCGTCTTGACCCACGTTTGGCGCTCGCGCTTGACCACGTCCAAGTAGAGCGCCTTGCCCACCACCAGGATCCAGAGCTGGCAGTAGGTAAAGTAGGCCAGCGGCAGCAGGCCGAAACTCACCAGCGAGTCCTGCTCGTCGTACGAGAGTGCCAGCAGGATCTCCATCACGAACAGCACGACCCCCAGCGCCCACACCGTCGTATACGGTCCGGGCAGTGGAATGGACACGAGGCCGAACAGGCTCGCGATGAAAAGCAGATCCGAGCAGACCAGCGCCACGAAGAAGACGTAGTAGAGCGAGAGCAGGTACAGAATCTCGATCGCGAGCATCTTGTTGGTGAAGCGCGGGATCTGGTGGAAGAACTTGCGGGCGACGTAGTTGTTCCCACGCACCCAGCGCGTGCGCTGGCGGAACCAGACGCGCCAGGTTTCCGGCTCCTGCTCGTGCGTCACCGCGTACGGNNCGCCGGATGGCGAAGTTCGTGCCTGGCAGCGTCGAGACGCCGAAGAGCTTCCAGCGCCCGGCCTGGACGATGGACTGGAAGGTCAAGGTCTCGATGCTGATGAAGCGCGTGAGCAGGTTGCGGCTCCAGTTGTCCGTGCGGAACTTGCCCAGCACAGCGCCCAGCTCCGGATGCAGCACGAGCTGCGCCATGAGGTAGCGCAATGCCGGCGGCTCCGGTGAGTTGTCGGCGTCGTAGACCGCGATGAAGGGCGCGTCCGTGTGACCTANNCGGCAAAGGCACGCACCAGCTTCGCCGTCTCGTCCGTGGAGCCGTCGTCGACCACGATCACCTGGTAGCGATCGGCCGGATACTCCAAGGCCAGCATGGCCGTGAGCGTGTCGTTGATCACCGGCGCCTCGTTGTGCGCCGGGATCAGGATCGTCACCTGCGGCAGGTCGATCTCTGCCCGGTCGATCAGCTCCTTCTCGCGAGCCGAGGCCAGCATGTGGAAGAAGCCGGCCACTGTCAGCACGAGCTGGTAGGCGATCATGAACCAGATCAGGATCACCGCCAGGATGAAAGCGACTTCGATGGCCACTAGCATGGTCAGGTGCGGGAAGTCCGTCGCAGGAACGGGCGGCGCACGCGCACCGCCAGGTAGAGCCCCAGCAGCAGCGTGCCCGAGAGGGCGCCGAAGACAGCGATCAAGTACGAGGACCACGCGCTCGTGAAGTCGACACTGTACAAGACCGTGCTCTGGGTCACGACGAGCACCTCATGTTCCCCGGGCGGCAACAGCAGCGCGAAGCGTCCGGCGCCCTTCATTGGCGCACAGGCGGTCTCGACCTTGTCCACGAACAACGCGATCGGCTCCTTGTCGAAGGTTGCCACGGCCCGCGTCACCGAAGCGTAGGAGAAGTCGACGCTGCGCGGCGAGCTGCGCAGCGAGCGTAGCCCACCGGTGAACGAAAGCATGCGCGCGTGCAGCCGCTCGGGCTGGAGCGCCTGCAACGTGCCGGCGACAGGACGCACGCGGTGCTGCCCCTCCGGCACTAGGAAGCGGCCGGCGCCGATGGAGTACACGCGTTGGTCGTCGAGCCATGCTTCCTGCGCGTCGTCCCTCAACTGCACGACCACGGGAAAAGGCGCGCCGACGGTCCACCCATCTTCCGCGCGCTTGACGCTGGCGCCGGAAGCATAGGCAGCGTTGAACGATGGTATGTCCTGCGGGTTGACGCTGGATTCCGAGTAGATCGTCACGCGGCGGCCGCCCGCAGACGCCGTATTGACCAGCCAGGCGCTCTCGGTGCCGGTCGGGATGCGCGTCGGAAATGGCGTCACCGCGGTCTCGGCGCGGAAGCGCAGGATGTTGAGATCGAGCGCCAGCCGCTGCGGCGGCACGAGGGTGGCGTAGCGCTTCGCGATGGCCTCATAGCGCCGCGGATCCTGGGACCACATGGACTCGGGATCCTCGACCTGTAACGTGAAGTCGTGATGCGCGGTCAGCTCCGCGATGCGCTTTGTGTCCACGCCCACGTAATCACGCAGGGTCGGCATGGACAAGCTGTCCATCGCGGTGACCACGATGTCGAAGCCCGGCCGCTCGGCGCGCACTGCTTCGGCCACGCCGAGCATCAGCTCGTGCAGTCGCACGACCGTGTCGGCGCGGTAGCGCAGGAAGGCCGCAGCCGCGGCGGCATCGCGGCGCCAGTAGCGCGGGCCTGCCGGGTCGAAGAGCTCGATCGGGTCGAAGCCGAAGTGACGGCCAAACTCGGCGCGAGCCGCAGGGTGCAGCGGCGTCATCAGCTCGGCATCCTCGAAACCCCGCCCGGCCTCGAAGTAGAGCTCGGANNGGATGTTCCTGCCAGAGCTTCTGACTGACCTGCGGCGGCTCGAGCCAGGCGTAGACCAGAATGCCGTTCGCGTGGCACAGCTGGATCAGCCGTCGGTAGTCGTAGGTGTACTTCGGGTACTCGTGCCAGCCCGCCGCGTGGATCACGCGCACGCCTGAGGCAGCCCAACGCGCCACGAGCTCGTCGATGCTGAGGTTGTGGCGGTAGCCCGGCTCGAAGAACATCTCGAGCTGCTCGCGGCGCACCAGCGGCATCAGTCCACAGAAGCGCTCGACGTAGTGCGTGAGATAAGGAAAGCGCGAATAGCCGCCGCTGCCGGCAGGGTCGAAGCGCGTGCCGAAGAAGACAACTCGTCCCTTGCCGTAGTGCCGGCCGATGACGATCGGTGTCTCGCTGACCGCGTCGGTGGCAAAGACCTCGTCGCCTTCGGTCAGCTCGAAGCGACTCATTACCTCGCTGCGGCTCCAGCGCAGCGTCTCCTCCGGGAAGTACTGGTCGCGCACCTGTTCCACCGTCACTTTCGAGCCGCGGGCGGCGATGCCCAGCGCCTCGGAGAGTGGCGTCGCGAAGTCCGTGACCAGGTTGCCGCCGTGCTCGACGTATGCCTTGAGCGCCGCGACCTGTTCGTCGCCCAATAGCTCCGCGACGTTGTAGGGCACGAGCACGAGGTTGTGCCGCGTCAGGTCGAGCGTCGCGTCCGGATCCACGGCCACCGTCTCCAGCGGCACGTTCAGCGCCTGAAACGGCGCAGCCAGGCTGAGCTGATCGTTCAGCGCGCCGCCGGCCGCGCGCGGATCCTCGAGATGGAGCACGTCGGCCGGCTGGCGGGCCTCGCTGTGCAGAAACCGGTCGCGCACGAGCGCGCTCGTCTTGGCACGCACCTTCTCCCATAGCGACTCCGGGCGCTCGCTGTACTCGCGCGGCTCGAGGACGTAGATGCCGCGGGCCGGCAGCCGCACCTCGCGCTCCACCAGCCCGCGCAGGCGATGCGGCGAGAACTCACGCTTGACGACCGCGCCGCGCTCACCGAGCGTCGTCTCCAGCAGATACTCGCCGTCGAGCTTGACCGCCACCTTGCCGGCACCGCACACGATCACGCGATCGTCCAGCTTGACGATGTGCGGCACGTCTCTCAGATCGAGGAAGGCGTAACCCAGCTCCTTCAGGCCGCGCACGAGCTGGTCCAGCCGGGCAACGGGCACGAAAGGGTGGAAGAAGGCCGAGGCAAAGCCGTCTCGCACGACGAGATTGGCGCGCGCGAAGCCCAGCAGCTTTTCCACTGCCGCGGTCTGCTGCCGCTCGCCGCCCTCCAGAGGGACGTAGCCCAGATTCTCCGGGTAGATCGTCTCCCCGTACATGTCGCGCTGGATGACGTAGGGGAAGTATTGGCTGTAGTCGAGCCGCTCCGCCACCAGACGCTGCTCGATGGCCGTGGTGAAATACTCCGCGAAGACCGAGTAGTCCAGCTTCGACGCGGCGTAGTGCGGGGTCTCCCAGAGCAACGGATAGACGCTGTTGCGAAAGCACTCCAGCAGGCCGTCGCGCATGCGCCGCTCGACGGACGCGCGCGTCTCGCCGGGAATGGGACGGTCGGCGCTCTCGTCCCAGTACTCGTAGTCGCTCGCGGACTCGCCCTTGTACTGGTGCGTCGTNNCCGACCAAGAACGGCACGCCCAGACCGGAGAGGCGATCGGCCACGGCGCGCAAGGTCTCCGGGTCTGAGAATGGGTTGGTGTCCTCGATACGAATGATCGCGGTGTGCGAGCTCGGATGCTGCTCGCCAAGGACGTCGTGCAGAAGATCGGCGAAGAGCAGGTAGCGGTCGCCCTCCGTGGCGTACGAAAGCGGCGAGTCGGCCACGAACCAGAACGAGCCGGAGCGCACGATGTACGGTGTGTCTGGGGTCGTCGAGCGCCGAGCTGTGGTGGCCGTCGCGAGCACTTGCGCCCGCTCCGGGTCGACGACGTGCACGAAGTTGATCTCCCGCTCCATGCGCGTGAAACGGTTCTCGTCCGCGGTCACGGCGTCGTAGGCCGACTCCTTCAAGAAGCCGCGATAGACGAAACCGTAACGGGCTGCCAGGTCGCGACCGCGTCCCAGATCGTCCAGGCCCGTGTTCATCCAGACGAAGGTGCGCGAGCTCTTGAAGACGTCGTCGACGAAGGCCGCGGGCGGCGTGTACGCCGCTGAAAAGCCGACATAGAAGCCCACCGCATACGTGTCGAGCGCGCCGTCCTTGTACGCGTTGGCCGAGATCACCGTGACGTCGACTGCGAAGTGGCCCAAAAGCTGCCGCAGCTGGAGCGCGTCGCCTTCAGCGCTGGCGTCGAGCGTCCGGCCTGGCTCGTAGACGATCAGTACCCGCTTCGGCGGAGTATCCGCTGCCGCGGCGCTCGCGCAGACCAGGGCCAGGGCCAGCGCACAGGGCGCGGCAGACGCAGCTAGGCTTCCGAACCGAACCCGAGG
>PMCG01000045.1 GCA_003155335.1 Acidobacteriota bacterium | reverse complement strand
GAGCCGCAGAACATGGGCGCCTGGCGCTTCCTGCGCGAGCGCTTCCTCGAAGGTGAGGTGACGGGCTTCGAGGGGCGCGTGCCGCGCTATCTCGGGAGACGTCCGAGCGCAGCGCCGGCTCCCGGCACACTCAAGGCCCACCAACGCGAGCAGGCGGCCATCCTGGCCGCAGCGTTCGCATGAGGTTCTCCCCTTGACAGACCCTGGCCGCAGGCCGACATTTGTCTTGTCGGTCGTCGCGGTTCCTGGCCCGCAGGGCATTGAGAAGCCCAGGGCGTCGGAGGACCGAGTGATGCTGGGAGATCTGGATCCACCGGGCGTAGCGGGGCCCTGCGGGGCCAAGATGCCGTAACGACGCAAAGGACGCGGCCCCAGGGCGCGCCGGGATTCGCAAGAGAACCCCACAGAAAAGAGCCGTGGGCCCAGGCCAAGCGCCTGGGCCCTTTTTTTGCCGATCCCAATTGAGCGATACTGCCGCCCGGGAGGCGTGCGGCAGTGATGAGTTTGTCTGGCGTCGTCCGGTCGCTGCGGCGCGTTCGCGCAGTGAACGCGGTCATCCTCCTCGGGCTCACGTTCTACTCGCTCTCGTTGACGCTCTTCCCGCGGATCTGGAACCACTGGCCGCTGCGTTCCCACTACTACTACGAGAACAAGGGCCTGCTGTGGCCTCCTGGCTGGAATGCGCTGCCCCTCGCGCTGACGCTCGCCGGACTCCTGGTCCTGACATGGAAGCGCCGGAAAGCGACGCTCGGGGTCCTTCTGCTGCTCCTCACATGCGCCGTCTCTTTGCAGTGGGCCCTTTCCTTCCTCGATGGTCTGAACGCCAAACGGCTCTCGTCGACGCTCTTGGCCAAACAGTACGGTCACTCCGAGTTCGTCAGGCGCGCGTACGATGAGCCACAGCCGCTCGACTTCGCACGCCATTACGAAGCCCGCTGCGCCGCGGCCGAGCCGCGCAGCTACATTCAGACGAAGCCCCCGGGCCAGCTCCTCTTCTACTCGATCGCAGCGGAGCTCTATCGTCTGTTTCCCGTGCAGGCACCGTGCGAGTGGTTGGCAGCGCACGCTGGCTTCGAGCAGCGCGACCCCTTCACCGGCCTGGGCGCGTTCACGACGATCCTCTTCAGCATCGTCTCCTGCTTGCCTGTCGTGGTCTTGTCATGGTTGGGGACCCGCATCGAGGAGAACGGCAACGGCCTCTACTACGGCCTGGCCTTTCTGCTCTGTCCGGCCAGCACCCTGATCACGATGCACCTGGACCAGGTGCTCTATCCGCTCTGCGTCTCGCTGGCGCTGTTGGCTGCCGTACTGGCGCTCCACAAGCACGTCGCCTTCGGTGCCCTGGCCGCCGGCTTCGTGTATGGCTCGATCTACCTCTCGTTCTCGCTCGCCTTCCTGGTACCGACCATTGGATTGTGGTGGGCGGTGCACTTCTTGATCAGACCTGACCTGCGCCAGAAGATCCTGCTGGTCGGTCTGTGGTTCGCGCTCGGAGCGCTTGCCTGCTACGCGGCGTTTCGCTGGGGCCTTGGTTTCGAGGTGGCGCACGCCTATCGCCGAGCGATGGAGCATCACGCAGCCTGGCGCGACACCGCCGGCCTGGTGGGAGCCAGCGGCAGCCTTAGGAACTTCGTGGAGGCCGCGTTTTGGCTGGGAGTCCCAGCGGCTGTCCTGTGCGGCGCGCAGTGGATGCGCAGCGCGCGAGCGGTGCTGAGAGGCTCGGCAGAACCGTTCGCGCTATTCGTGCTGCTCTACCCGTTGATCGTGCTCGGGATCTCGACCTTCGGGCACGCGACGCGCGAGATCGGCCGGCTCTGGATCCCGCTGCTCATTCCCGCGCAGTTGGCCGTGGCGCGGGAGATGAACCAAGTCTACAAGGCGCGGCCCACGGCGTTCGTCCTCTTCTCGAGCCTGGCGATCCTGCTGCGCAAGAACTTCCACGACTTCCGCTGAGACCGGGCCGTGAAGTCGGCCGCGCGACACTCCGCCGTCCCCTGCACTACCGCGGCGTCAGCACCGCCGCATAGTAATCGCAGATCCCGCTGCGCAGAGTCTCATCGTGCTCCGTGCGGAAGGTCTCCGCGTAGAGACGTTGATAGGCCTCGGGAGCGCGGATGTGCTCGCCGTTCTCGGCGTAGTGCGTGAGATGACCCAGCAGGTTGACGCGCGAGACGGCCGGAATGTCCTCGATCACGAGGGCGTGTCCAGAGGGCCGGAGCACCCGTCTCATCTCGCCCAGCACGGCGCGCACCGCTGTGTCGTCCAGATGATGCAGCAGCCCGAAGACCAGCGCCTGGTCCACGGAGCTGTCTGCCAGCTCGATGCTCCGCGCATCTCCGACCGAAAACGCGCCCTTGAAGTGGCGCCGGGCGTAGTCGATGTAACGCGGGTTGATGTCGATGCCGACGTAGGTCTCAGGCGCGAACAGCGTCGAGAACGCCCCTGGTCCGCAGCCCAGGTCCAGCGTGCGCGTGCCGGCGCGCCCGGCGAGATCGCGCGCGATGATGGCGCGGATGGCGCGGAAGTCGTTTTCCAGCACGCCGCGCAGAAACAGGAACAGCGCAGGTTGGTCAGAGAGCCAGGCGATCAGCTTCGAGAACATCGTCCCCCGCAAGCAGAGTGATGAATGTAGCGGACGCGGCCGACGGCCGTCAACGCGCCGGCAGGAGGACCCGCACAGGACCCTCCTCCGTGTCGAGCGTCACGTCCGTCGACTCGATGTCGCCGACAACGCCGTCGGACAGACGGTCCCCCTTGCGATATGTCACTAGGGTCCCTGTCGGCGTGTAGGCGTACGCGCGCCAGCCGTCCGCTGCCGTGGCCAGCGCGACCAACCCCAGCTCGCCGGCGGTCAGCTCGCCCGGTCTGAGCGCCAGCCGCGGTGCGTCCGGCTCGCTCGAGGCCACGGGCACGAGCGCCTCTGCCGTGTCGGGATTCCTCTCGAGTAGGCGCCGTCCGTCCTCGAAGCGCTCCTTGAGCTGGGCGGCCTGTGTGACCGCGCCCCAGACGTCCGGCAGCGGCAGATCGCCCACCCAAAGGCTGACGCGTCCCAGCGAGCCCTGCGGGCCCAGCGCCGCGTACGAGGGCTCGATCTCCGCCATCGTGGCCAGAACCTCGCGCACCTCGGCGCGTTTGAGCGCCAATCGCACGCGCGCCTGGCGAGCGCGCCCGTCTCCCTCTGCGCCGGCCGGCGGCGTGTCCGCAGACGCGGTGGTCGTGGCGTGTCCCTTGGCCGGCTTGCGTGGCTTTGCCTCGCGCTTCGTGCCTCCCCGGGCCAGCGAGACGCGGCGCACCGCTGCCGGCGGAGAGACCGCAAGATCGACATCTGACAGAGCATCGAGGATCTCGTCGAGCGTCATGCGCGACAGGTCCCCGCTCACGCGGCCCACGACGTCGCTGTCCACGAGAAAAGCCTGGGAGGTCAGTTGACTGAGTATCTGGAAGACGTCGGCCGCGTCGACCTCCCGCAGGCGCAACGAGAGCTGGCCGTGCGCCGTCGCGCTGGGCTTGGGTCCCTTCACGTTCAGCCCGCGCGGCGCGTCGCGGTCCACGACGCAGGGCGCGTCGGGCTGCACAAAGGGATCCTCGTTCGGGATGGGCAACTCGGCGTCGGGCCCGACGACAGGGCTCGTGCCGCGCACCTCGAAGTAATAGCAGGCCCCCTTGCGCGCGACGATGAAATCGCTGATACGGAAGAAGCCTCGTTCGAGCCGCGCCTCCAGCGCACGCACGCTGGCCTCGCCCACGGCGAAGCCGCTCACGCGCAACTCGCTCCCGAGGGTCGCCTGCCGCAGCACCACCGGACGATCGCGCACGGCTGTCGCCAGCTCCGAGAGGAAGACGCGGGGATTGCGGCGCGTGCGCCGCCAGTCGACGATGGCCTGGGCTTTGGCCACCGCCAGGGCCTGATCGCGCAGGAAGGCGTCGGCGATGGCGCGCGAGGCCCCCTCGACCCGCTGCCGCGTCCCATCCGGCGGGGCGGGCAGCGGCGCTGCAGCCGGCCGGAACGGCAAGCGCAGCACCGCCGCCAAGTGCGTGGTGCCGCCGTTGACCGCGGTCAAGCTCAGGCTCTCGACATCGATCAGTCGCTGCGACAACGCCACCTGCCGGAAGAAGCGTTCAATGTCCAGGTAGCGTCCTGAGGCTGTCAGGTCGACGACGACCGCACTCAGCGCTCCCGTCTCCTGCGGCGGCCGGGCCAGCGCGTCGACGTTCGCGAGCTTGGCGGCCTCAGCCAAGGACTTGGCGTGGGCCGTGTCCGCCGTGAGATTCGGTCCGTCAGGCAGGATGCGCCGCAGGGTCTCGAGTCGGCGGGCCAGGAGCTGCCGTTCTTCGGGGAAGGGTCTATCTGGAAGCGCGAGCCCGAGGAGCAGAAGGCAGACAGCGATCACGGGGAGGCATCTTATCCTGGATTCCGGGCGGCCGGATGTCCGGCGTCGGCAGCTCAGCGAGTAGAATCAGCGCATGTCGCTCGTGCCCGAGGAAACTAAAGCAGCGCCTGACACGAGCCGCATCGATGCCTGGCTCGACATCGCGTGCCTTTTCAAAACGCGCTCGGAGGCGTCGCGCGCGGTGAGCAGCGGCAAGGTCGAGGTGAACGGCCAGCGCGTCAAACCGCACCGCGTGCTGCGCCCGGGCGACGAGATCGTGATCCAGCGAGGGAACGGACCCAGGCAGAGCGTCATCGTGCGCGCCTTTGCATCCCAGCACATCGCCAAGGCGGCCGCCCGACAGCTGTACGAGGACGTCACGCCGCCGCCCACGCCGGAGCAGGTCGAAGCCCGTCGCATCGAGCGCCTCCTGCGCAAGGCAGCGGGTCCTGTTTCACGCCGCGCGCCAGATCGCCGCGACCGCCGCGCGCTCCGGCGACTAAAGGGCAAGCCTGCGTAGGGCAGTCGCCGGGGCGACGCCGACAGCACGCCTCCGCGAGCGTTCGTCAGCGGCTACACGACCTGGCTTGGACGAGGGTGTCCGCGCCATGACAACGCGCGATGCGACACGCTAGGTCTTCTCCAGCCAGAAATCCTCGATGGCCAGGGCGTCGAGGCCCGAGCTGAAGAAGCAGCGTAGGGCATCGGTGGGCGTGCACGCGATCGGCTCGCCTTTCACGTTGAGCGAAGTGTTGAGGGCGACCTCCAGGCCGGTTCGCTGGCCAAGCAGCTCGAGGAATCGGTGGTAGCGGGGCTGGATCTCGCGGTCCACGATCTGCGGACGCGTTGTGCCGTCGACATGGACGACAGCGGCGACGCGCGCGCGCTGCGCCTCCGGCACCTCGTGCGCCACGGTCATGAAGCGCCCTTCGCCGCCGGCTGGGAGCAGGTCCCGTGCGCAAACGGCGGTGAGCGAAGGGCAGAACGGACGCCAGGCGTCGCGGAACTTGACGCGCGCGTTGATGTGGTCCTTCATGCCTGGCCGCGTGGGGTCGGCCAGGATCGAGCGGCCGCCGAGCGCGCGCGGGCCGACCTCCATNNGGGTGGCGGCGGTAACGTGCACCCGCGATCTGGAGCACACGCTCGATCTCGTCAGCGCTCGACTGCGGCCCCCACTGCGCGTGCTCCATGCGGAAGCGCGGGTCTTCGCCATACTCGCGCGCGAGCCACTGCGCCGCGCCCAGCGCGGACCCGCAGTCGTGACTGGCCGGCTGCACGAAGACTTCATCGACCCAGCGCGAACGCGCGACGACGCCGTTCATCTTGCAGTTCATAGCGACGCCGCCGGCCAGGCACAGCCGGCGCACGCGCCCACCCTCCGTGGCGCGTTCGACGAGGCGCAGGACGGTCGTCTCCAACCGCTGCTGCGCGGCCAGCGCGATGTTGCGATGACGATCGGTCAAAGGCTCGCCGGGGAAGCGCGGCGGGCCGAGCAGCTCCACCATCTGGTCTGCGAAGTGCTCGTGCAGCGTGTGATCGCCGAGCAGGGTGAAGCGCGGGTCGACGCGGTAGCCGCCGTCGGCGGTCGCGCTTAGCAGCCGCGCGACCTTCTCCTCGATCTCCGTGTCGTCGCGCCCGTACGGGGCCAGGCCCATCGTGAAGCCTTCCTCTTCGTACGGCTTGAAGCCGAGGTAGGCCGTGACCGCCGCGTAGAACCAGCCGAGCGAGTCGGGCATCTCGATGTGCCCGCGCGAGCGCAGAGCCAGACCGTCGCCGTCGAAGAAGCTGGTGCAGCGCTCCTCTCCGCTGCCGTCGAGGATCAGAATGGCCGCGCGCTCCCAGCCGGAGCAGTAGAACGTGCTGGCGGCGTGCGCGAGATGATGCGGCACGAACTCGATGGGCGGCAGGTTCCCGGTGTGGCCCGCCGTGCGCAGGCCCAAGCCGACGCGGTAGCGGATCGAGGCGGGCCTCTGGTCGAGCAACTCCTTCCAGATCGTGCCGCGCGACTGGCCACGCGCGTGACG
>PMCG01000157.1:1199-6694 GCA_003155335.1 Acidobacteriota bacterium | reverse complement strand
GTCTGCGAGTTGCTCGTGTTCGAGGCGCGCTGGTAGTAGAGGCCAGCCTTGAACGTGTGCTTGCCGGCGATCTTGGTGAGGCTGTCGGACAACGTGTTGATGAGGAACTTCTGGCTGAAGGGTCCGGTCGTACCGGACGTGGTGCCAATGGTGGACACGCTGGCAATGCCGCCGAAGGTCAGGGCGGGGATGTAGTCGCCGTTCTGGCTGTTCACGCCCGGGTAGAGCAAGGGCGTGTTGATGTGGTTGAACGTGCGGGTAGCCCTGTCGTCAGTTGGGGCGATGTCGACGCCGCCCCGCCCCTGGGCGAACATGAACTCGTTGAACAGCGTCGGACTGAGGTTCTGCGTCAGCGTGAACGAGAGCGTATTGCCCGGCCCGTTCTTCCGGTCGGTGGTCGTCAGCGGGAAGTTCCAGGACGCCGTGGTCGTGCCGTACGGCCACTGCTGGTTGTCGAAGTTGTGGATGAAGCGGGCGCTCACGCGCGTCGAGTCACCCAACTGCCAGTCGACGCGGGCGATATCCTCGCGGCGGGGATACTTGCTCGACACCTGCGAGGTGTAGTTGTACGCATTTCCGCCGGCGCTCGTGTTGGGAAGCGGCATGAGGTTCAGGATCGATTGGCCATAGGTGTAGAGGCGGTCGGGCGGGATGATGTTGCCCGGGAACTGCTTGCCTGTGCGCGGGTCGATGACGACGATCGCCTTGCCAGTGCCATCGACGCTCTGTGAGAAGTTGCCCTGACGCTCCAGCGCCGTGGGAACACGGATGTTGACGGTACCCAGGGGCACGAGTTGCTGATCGTATTCCTGCGCCATGAAGAAGAAGAGCTTGCGCTCGTCCTTGGTGCCCACGCCCGGCACAGGGCCGCCGAAGTTCCAGTCATATTGGTTGTAGCGATAGAGGGGACGGGGAGAGCCCGCGGCCGAGCCGCCCTTCGCATTGTTGAAGTAGCTGTTGGCGTTCATGCTGTCGTGGCGCCTGAAGTAGCCCAGGCCGCCGTGGTACTCGCTGGTCCCGCCGCGCGTGGTGAGNNGAGTTGTTGCCCAGGTTGAGGTTGGTGACCCCGTCGATGGTGTACTCGTGCTGGATGCTGCGCGTGCCATTGATGTTGTAGCCATCCGTGATGTTCTGCACAGACGACTGGCTATAGGTCTTCGTCGTGAGGACCCCGGGAACGATCTTCAGAAAGTCGACAGCGTTGCGGCCGTTGAGCGCGATGTCGCGCAGTTGCCTGTTCGTCACGATGTCGGAACGCTCGCCCGATTCGGTCTGGATCTGCAATTGACCCGGGTCCGCCTCGACCACCAGCGTCTCGCTGACGTTGCCGATCTGAAGGACCACGACGCCGATATTGACCTTGCTGGCGACGCTCAGGACGACGTTGGTCTTTTCGCTCTTCTTGAATCCCGCCTGCTCGACAGTGACCGTGTACGTGCCGGGCGGGATCTCCGGCGACGTAAAGGTCCCGACGCTGTTCGTCGTGACGGTCTGCGCGACTCCCACGCTCGGATTGGCGAGCGTGACGGTCGCGCCAGCGACGAGCGCGCCGCTGTTGTCCTTGACCGTTCCTGAGATCGAACCAGAGCCTTGAGCGAATACGTGACCCGCGACTGAGACGAGCAGCACGAACATCCACGACCTGGCTACGAGGTGCGCTGTTTTCATGACCTCTCCCCCCTGTCTCGACAATCCAATCTAAAGACGTCCAACCTCCGCCCGGACGATCTCCGAACACGGCCCGCCGCCGGCGACAGCCGACAGCGACCATGCGACCATGCGACCCCGAAACGGGCAAAATCGGCAAGAGTCATCTGGTTAGTATGGTATACGGGACCCATGCTCCTGGCAATCCCCTGTTCTGGTGACAGAGGGAAAGCCGAGTCATTGTGGCAAATGGGCGCCTTGGGGTGGGGCCAGGCGGCCCGCTTCTGCTATCCTTAGAGGGCACACGGAGGCGGCCATGCAGGAACCTGTGACTGTGGCGGTCATGCCCAAGGCTCTGGCCAATCCCTATTTCGAGAGCTGTCGCCAAGGCGCCGAGGAGGCCGCGGGCCTGCTGAATGCACGCCTGCTGTGGGACGGCCCCAAGTCGTCGCACCTCTCCTCGAAGCAGGAGGGGTTCGTCGAAGGCTGGATCTCGGCTCGCGTGAACGCCATCGCGGTCAGCGCGGAGGATGCCTTAGCCATCTCCCCATCCCTGCGGCGTGCGCGGGAAGCAGGCGTGAGCGTGCTGGCGTGGGATTCCGACTGTGCGCCGGACGCCCGGTCCTTCTTTGTCATGCCTGCCACCCTTGAGGGGATCGGCAAGGCGCTGGTGCACGCTGCGGGCCGCATCCTCTTCGGAGAGGGTCAGGTGGCTGTGATTGCCGCCTCGGCGAGCTCGCAGAACCAGTCGGTCGCGCTCAAGCACATCGAGACCAACTTGGCCCAGGACTATCCTGGTGTGAAGCTGGTGGCCACGAAGTTCTGCGATGACGATCAGGAGACCGCGCGTCTCCTGGCCAAGGACCTGCTGCTGCGTCAGCCGGACGTCAAGGTACTGCTCACGACCTGCGCGCCCGCGGTGCCCGGCGCAGCGCAAGCCGTCAAAGAAGCGGGCCGTCGCGACGTGCGCGTCGTGGGCATGTCGTCTCCTGGCACCTGCCGCGAGTTCATTCGCGAAGGCATCGTCGACAGCGTGGTGCTCTGGAACACCGTCGACCTTGGCTTCCTTACCGTGTTTGCGGCGCATGCCTTGGCCACGGGTGCCCTGAAGCAGGGGGACGTGTGCCTGCGCGCCGGACGCCTGGGCACCGTGGTCGTGCAGGATGACCAGGTCCGACTCGGGCGGCCGTACATCTTCAACGCCAGCAACATGGACACCGTCAAGTTCTAGGGTCACCCGCCCTCGGCGGCGCGCATCGTGGTCGTTTGACAGCCCCGGTGGCGCCGCTGTAGCGTACTGAGGCACGGAGGACGTCATATGCGCCGACGCGATCTCTTTGTCGGACTAGCGGCCAGCGGGCTCCTGAGCCGGCTGGCGGCGGCCAAAGAAAAGGAAGACGACATGATCGTCGTTTCGCTCGATCGTTGGAAGACGCTCGCGAACGTCAAGGGCCTGGAGCCAGCCTTCGAGTATCTTTCGCGACTCGAGCCGGCGCAGTTGACGCCGGGCCGCACGCCGATCATTGGCGATGACGTCTACGCGACCGCGTCGAAGTACGCTACTCGGGCACCCGAGGCCTCGCGCTTCGAGGTCCACCAAAAGTACATCGATTTGCAGTACTTGGTCTCAGGCCAAGAGACAATCGGCTTCTGCCCGTCAGTCGAGGGACTCAGCCTCATCGAGCCCTACAACCCCCAGAAGGACATCGCGTTCTACGCAGCGCCGGCGAGCTACACGCGCCTGGAAATGCATGCCGGTCAGGTTGCGATCCTGCGGCCGGGCCAGGCCCACATGCCCAACTGCCACCTCGACGGCGTGCACGACGTCGTCAAGGTTGTGGTCAAGGTGAACGTGGCGCGCACTCAACCCGGCTTTTCCAAGTAGCGCGGCATCGCGGGCGACGCACACTCGCGCTTCCAGTCGGGGTGTGTTGCGGCGATCCACCGGGCGGCCTCATCCAGAACCTCGTGTGAGTTCCGCTTGGTTGATCTTACTCCGTTGGGGAGGGCACAGCACGCTGTGCCCCTACGATTGCTGGACGTTCCTGTTCGCGGGCGACCGGCCGGTCGCCCCTACACGCGGGATCTCGACGCTGGGTCACGGTCGACGGGGCGGGCAAAGGGGCGTGCGGCTGCGCGCACCTACCTTCGCGATGCGTGGCGGGCTTCGACTGTNNGATCTGATCTCCGCCCGGAGGTCAGCGAAGTTCCGGGCCGTCTCTTTCCGAAATCCGTCAAGGCCGTCCATGCGACCGTCGAGATGGTCCATACGACCGTCGAGGCCATCCAGACGGCCGTCGATACCNNCGGCTGCGGACAGCGGCGAATTCCGCGCCGACCGCCGCGAAGTTGCGCGTGGTGTCCTCACGGAAAGCGTCGAACGTGCCGTGGAAACGGTCGAGCCTCTCGCCGTTTGCGGTGACGCCTTCGGCCACCTGTTGGATCTCGGAGCGAAGCCCCTCGACCACAACGCCGAAGTACCGCTTGATGTCCTCTTGATCCTCTGGGGTCATGTAGGTCGGTCCTCCGACCGGAGACAGTATACCGTGCCCCGGCCAGGGGAGGTCCGCACAGCGGGCTGCAGAGGGCGCAGGCACAACACACGGGGCGCACGGCCATGCGCCCCTACGTCTTCTTTGATTCCAGTGCGCCGCGGAGCTTGTCGGCGAGGGATCCGAACGCCGCAGACGGTGCAGCATCCGCGCGCTGCTTGTACTCGCGGAGCTCCGCAGCGTCGTGCGCGTCCGCGACTGCTTTGGCGCTGAGCCGGATGCGCCGGCCCGAGGCGTCGACTTCGAGCACGATGACCTCCACGTCGGCGCCGATGGGGAAGGCTCGGGCGACGTCCGCTTCCTTTGCGACGCCGGTCTCACTGGACGGGATGACACCCGTGCGGCCCGGGGCCAGGAACACGAACACACCGAACTTCTCGTGGCGCTCGACGTTGCCCTTGAGGCGAGCGCCGGGCACGATCTCGGTCTGAGACGACGCCGTCCCACGCGCCGCCGAGCCCTCCGGAACCAGCGCGACGCCGATGCGCTTCTTTTCGAGGTCGATGCTCAGGATCTCGAATGTCCCGGTCGTCCCGGGCGTGACGACGCTCTGCCATCCCCCTGCTCGACCCGTCGGCGCAAACGTGGACTCGTGCGCCAGCGCTTCGACGCCGGGCTCGAGCGCGACAAACGCGCCGAACTCCGTGACACGCGTGATGCGGCCGGCGCACGCGTCGCCGACCTTGTACGTTGCCTGGACTCTCGACCACGGATCAGCGGTGAGCTGCTTGAGTCCGAGAGAGATCTTCCGGCCGTCCTCATCGACGCGCAGCACCTTGACGGTGATCTCCTCGCCGGGTTTGACGACCGAAGACGCATCCGCCACGCGCGACCATCCCATCTCAGACACGTGCAGCAGGCCCTGCACGCCAGCGCCGAGGTCGACGAACGCGCCGAAATCGCGCACTGACGTGACGCGGCCGGTCATGACCGCGCCTGCGACCATCGATCGCCGCGTCTCGGCTGCCCCGGCCCGCTGGGCCTCTTCGAGTAGGGCGCGCCGCGAGACGACGAGGTTCTTGCCGCCTTCCTTGTATTCGATGATTCTGAACTCGTAGACATGCCCTTCGTGCGCCGACGACTCCGCTCGGACGGTGTCGATCTGCGAGATCGGGCAGAAGGCGCGCTGCCCACCGATGCGCACCTCATACCCGCCCTTCACGGCCTTTTCGACTTTGCCTTCGACTGGAAGACCCGCGCGGAACGCGTCTTCGAGCTGCTGCGCGTTCGCGGCTCCTCGCGCCAGCTTGCGGGAGAGCGTCAGCCCCCTCTCGGTCGAAACGACCATGGCCTGAA
>PMCG01000157.1:0-1174 GCA_003155335.1 Acidobacteriota bacterium | reverse complement strand
TTCTTCCATCGGCTCGGTCACGGCAGTCTCCTCATGATTGCTGGCGTCCGTCGGAAATTTCCCACACACCCGGCCCCAGATCATAGCGCGATGGCGCCCAACCCTCGTCCTCGGCTCGGAGGACACCGGCGTCCGGGCGTGGGCCTTCCGCCCCGAGGAGGTAGAGCATCGTCCGACGAGGCTGTACGCTTGGGGCATGCTCCCCTGGATCACCGTCGACCAGACGCGGACCGCCGACGGTACCGTGCTCACCCTGGCGCGCCGTGGGACCGAGTGGGAGGTGTGCTTTGACGGCCTCGTCCTCATGTCGAGCCGCGCCCATGGCTCCGAGGACGATCTGGCCCGGCTCGCCTTCGCGAGGGTGCCGCAGGCGAGGACGGTGCTGATCGGGGGGCTCGGGCTCGGGTTCTCCCTGCGCGCGGCCCTGGACATCCTCGGTCCGCGCGGGAAGGTGGTGGTGGCCGAGCAGTCCCCCTCGGTGGTGGACTGGAACCGTGTCCACGTGGGCGGTCTGGCGGGACAGCCGCTCGATGACCCGCGCGTCACGGTGCGCGTGGGCGACGTCCGGGAGCGAATCCGGGAGGCGCGCGCCGCCTACGACCTGATCCTGCTGGACGTGGACAATGGACCCGCAGCGCTGATCCACGGCGCGAACGCCGGCCTGTACGACGCCACGGGCATCGTCGCGTGCCACGCCGCTTTGAAGAAGGTCGGCGCGCTCGCGGTCTGGGCCGCGGGACCGGACGACCGCTACGTGCGCCGTCTCCAGCGCAGCGGCTTCGACGCCTCCGCCGTCCGGGTCGCCCCGCGCCCCGGCGCGGGCGGGCGCAAGCACGTCGTCTTCATGGCCGTGAAGGTCGTCACTCGACGCGAACGCTAATCCTCGTCCTCGTCTTCTGTCCGGAGAACCGCGACAAAGGCGGCTTGCGGGATCTCCACGGACCCGACCATCTTCATCTTCTTCTTGCCTTCCTTCTGCTTTTCNNTCGCCGCCATAGCACTTGGCGGTCACGTCCTTGCGGAAGGGGTTGATAGTGGTGCGGGCGATGATCTGGCCCCCGATCGTGCCCTGGATGGCGATCTTGAACTGCTGGCGGGGGATCGTCTTGGCCAGCCGCTCGCAGTAGCGCAGCGCCCGCGGCCGCGAGAACTCACGGTGCACGAGCTGCGAGAG
>PMCG01000314.1:5521-5707 GCA_003155335.1 Acidobacteriota bacterium | reverse complement strand
GCCGCCGTCGCGATCTGCAACGTGCAGGGTTCGATGCTCACGCGCGAGGCGCTGGGCACGCTGCTGACGCACGCCGGGCCGGAGATCGGCGTGGCCTCAACCAAGGCCTTCACGTCGCAGATCGCGGCCCTCGCCCTCTTGGCGCTGCATCTGGGGCGGCTGCGGGGCACGCTGGATCCCTCGGCC
>PMCG01000314.1:0-5453 GCA_003155335.1 Acidobacteriota bacterium | reverse complement strand
ATGAAGCACGGTCCCATCGCGCTCATCGACGAGAGTCTGCCGGTCGTCGCCCTGTGCCCGCGTGGGCGTACCTACGAAAAGATGCTCTCCAACGTTCAGGAGGTCAAAGCGCGCGGCGGTCGCGTTGTCGCCGTCGCATCTGCTGGCGACGAGTCCTTGCGCGCCATTCTCGATCAGGCGGACGATTCTGTGCTCGAAGTGCCAGCAACGGACGAGATCTGGTCTCCGTTGCTGTTCGTCGTCCCGCTGCAGCTGCTCGCCTACCACATGGCCGTGCGGGCCGGACGTGACGTGGACCAGCCGCGCAATCTCGCCAAGTCCGTGACGGTGGAGTAGGGTCTGGCGTGAGCGGTGAAACGCCGGCGCTCGCCGGCCTGAGTCCTCGGCAACGCGAGGCGGTGTTGGCCGTCGAGGGGCCGGTCCTCGTCCTGGCTGGGGCAGGCAGCGGTAAGACCAAGGTCATCACACATCGCGTCGCGCACCTCATCGCCGATCGNNGAGATGAAGGGGCGTGCCGCGGCGCTCGTCGGCGGTGCCGACCTGCGCAGTTGGATCTCGACATTTCACAGCTTCTGCGCGCGGTTGTTGCGCCGGGACGGGCCGCGAATCGGCCTGGCGCGTGACTTCGTAATACTCGACGAGTCTGACCAGCTTGGCCTTGTGCGGGAGATCCTGCGGGATTTCAACATCTCCGAGCGAGTGACCGTGCCGCGCCAGGTCCTGAGTTGGGTCTCGGGGCGCAAGAACCGCGGTCTGGATGTCGCGGCAGTGGAAGATGCGACCAGCGACATTCGGGCGCGCGTCGCTTCCGAGTACCAGCGCCGGCTTGCGGCGCGTGGGGGGTTGGACTTCGACGACCTGCTGCTGCGAACCGCTGCCTTGTTGGCCAGCGACGCGCAGGCCCGTGACGCGTATCGTCAACGCTTCCCGTACGTACTCATCGACGAATACCAGGACACCAACCGGCCACAGTACGAGATCGTGCGCCACTTGGTCGGGCCGGCGGGCAACCTCACCGTCGTCGGGGACGAGGACCAATCCATCTACTCCTGGCGTGGCGCCGACATCAACAACATCCTCAGCTTCGAGAAGGATTTCCCCGGCGCCCGCACCATCCGCTTGGAGGACAATTACCGCTCCACCCAGGCGATCCTGGACGCCGCCGGCGCGCTCGTTGCGCACAACCGTCGACGCAAGGGCAAGACGCTGCGAGCGCAGCGCGCGTCCGGCGAGTCCGTGGTGGTTCGCGTTGCAGCAGATGAGTTTGAAGAGGCCGCTTGGATCGCGCAACAAGCGGCGATAGGGCAGAAGCTCGGCCGCGTGGCCGTGCTGTTCCGCATAAACGCCCAGAGCCGGCTCGTGGAGGAGGCGCTGCTGCGGGCAGGAGTGGCGTATGTCGTGGTCGGCGGACTTGCTTTCTATGCGCGCAAGGAGATCAAGGACCTGCTCGCCTACCTGCGGCTGATCGTGAACGGCCGCGATCTGGCGTCGCTCCGGCGCGTGATCAACGTGCCGCCGCGGGGCCTGGGCGAGCGCAGCGTCGAGCCCGTCTATCGTCTGTGCGAGGCGCAGGGATTGGAGGTTTGCGAGGCTATCGAAGCCGCCACCTCTGAGGGAATGCTGAGTAGCCGCGCGGTGCCAGCGCTCCTGCGTTTCTCCGAGATGTTGAGCACGCTCCGCCGCGAAGCAGCCGGGCTCACGCCGCGCGCGACGATCGAGCGCGTGCTGGCAGCAACGGATTACGTGCGCTATCTGTCAGCGGACGACCCAGCCTTGGCAGAGGATCGTCTGGCCAACCTGGCTGAGCTCGTTGCCGCCGCGGACGAGTTCGAGCATCAGGGGGCGCAATCCTCGTTGGCGGCCTTCGTCGATCGCGTCTCACTGCTGGCATCGACGGATGGCAAGACGGCACCGAACGCGGTCACGCTGCTCACCTTGCACGCGGCCAAGGGGCTGGAGTTTGAAACCGTCTATCTCGCAGGGATGGAGGAGGGACTCCTTCCGCACGCGCGCAGCCTCGGTAGTGCAGAGGGCCTCGAAGAGGAGCGGCGCCTGTGCTACGTAGGCATGACACGCGCCCGCGACCGCCTCGTCCTGAGTCGCGCTCAGACGCGCCAGCTCTTTGGTCGACGTCAGACGTCGCTGCCCAGCCGCTTTCTCGGCGAGACTGGACTTTTTCGAGCGGCGTCCACGCCCGCGATTCGGTCCGCCGAAACACCCGGCACTCAGGCTCCGGCTTTGCCGGCGCTTGAGTGCGCGAACGCACACGCGCTGCGCCCGGGTGTGCACGTCCGTCACCCGCTGTTCGGGGCCGGCACGATCTTGCGGGTCGACGGTGTGGGAGTAGACGCAAAGCTGACAGCGTCATTCCCTGCGGTGGGAACGAAGCGGTTGGTCGCGCGTTTCGCGGGGCTTGAGCTCGACTGAGCGCGTCGACGGCCGAACGGCAAGCGCGCAGCGAGCCAGGAATGACCCGCCGCACGCGCGCTCGCACTTCCTGCCGTCGCGTCGCCGGCGACTACGCCTTCGGCGCTAGGCCGCTGACCACCCAGCGGCTCATCGGCTTGTAGCCGTTGGCGGCCTGCACCTTGTACCGCCGCAGCGTCATGTTGTAGGGCTTCTTCTGGCCGTTGACCGTCAACTCCAGCTCGATCACGCTGGTGTGCATCGTGCCTGTGACGTCGTCGTCGACCTTGCCCATGGACATGGTCATCATCTGCCGCTCCGCATCGACCTTGGCCTTGGCGTCTCCTGCGACACGCGCCAGCTCTTTGCGCTTCTCCAGGAAACCGTCCACGATCTTCGCTGCACCCTCCAGAGCGGGCGGAATCGGCTTCTTGTTCCTCCGCAGGTCGGTGACGCGGTCAACCTCGGAGGTGTGACCCAGGTTGTAGTCCATGATGGCACGGCGGTGGGCGGACACGGCGGCGTCCGCTTCCTTCTGCTTCTGCAGGAGCTCGGCGAGCGGGGCAGGCGCGTCGTTCTCCTCGGCGACACGGACGAGCTTCCAGTCGTCAACGTGTTTCAGGCTGAGGTCCACGGTCGCGAAGCTGCTCAGCGTCTGGCTGTCCTGTTGATTGACGGCTTCGAAGTACTTGGTGATGACGACTTTCTCAGGACGACCGCAGGCGATAGCGGCCAGGCAAACACTCACGGCCACCAGGAGCGTCCCTCGTCTTAGCATGGCGTCCTCCCTCATAGGACCGGCCCCTCACCCCGCTGGGGCGGAGCGGTCTCGTTGCCACGACAATCCCTGCCCGGCAATGAGCGGCTTCCGGCGACAGCCCCCTTGCACGAGCTCACATGCCCTCAACCGCCGGGCTCGTCGGTGCGTCGTCCCCGTCCTCGCGCTCGGCGATGCGATCGACAGCCACCAGCTGGTCTCCCTCCTCCATCTGGATCAGGCGCACCCCCTGGGTGATGCGCTTGTACTTGGCGATCTCCGCCGTGTTCAGCCGGATGATCATACCGCGTCCTGTGATGAGCATCACGCCCTCGTCGCCGCGGATGAACTTGACACCGACGACCGGCCCGTTGCGGCCGACGCTCTCGATGTTGATGAGACCCTTGCCGCCCCGGTTCTGCCGTCGGTACTCCGCGATGGCGGTGCGCTTGCCGTAGCCGTTTGCCGTCACGGTGAGGATGACGCCACTCTCATCGACGACCTCGAGCGCGACGACCTCGTCGCCCTCCTCAAGCTCAACACCCTTGACGCCGTGGGCAGAGCGTCCCATGGCGCGCGCATCGTCCTCGTGGAAACGGATAGCCATGCCACCGCGCGTCCCCAGCAGGATCTCGTCGCGCCCTGAGGTGATCACGGCATCGATGACGGCGTCGTCCTCCGCGACGCCCATGGCGATGATGCCGCCGGCGCGCGGGTTCGAGTACGCTGACAGCTCCGTCTTCTTGACCAGGCCCTGCCGCGTCGCGAGCAGGACGAAGGCGTCGCCGCCGAAGTCCTTGACGGCGGAGCACGCCGCGATCTTCTCGCCAGCGTGCAGGTGTACCAGGTTGACGATGGCCTTGCCGCGTCCCTGGGGGCCCACCTCCGGAATCTCGTGCACCTTGAGCCAATGCACGCGCCCGCGGTCCGTGAAGATGAGCACGTAGGAGTGCGTCGAGGCGATGAAGAGCCGGTCGACGAAGTCTTCCTCCTTCGTACGCATGCCGACCCGCCCCCGTCCGCCGCGACGTTGGCTGCGGTAGCTGTCGATCGACGTACGCTTGATGTAGCCCTCGTGGGTGATGGAGATCGCCACGTCCTCCTCGGCGACCAGCTCCTCTGCGGTCAGGGCGTCGAGTCGCTCGATGATCTGGGTGCGTCGCTCGTCCCCATGGTCCTGCGCGATCTGTCGCAGCTCTGCCGTGATCGCGGCGTCGATCAGCTCCGCCGACGCTAGCAGCGCGCGCAGGCGTGCGATCTCGATGCGCAGCTCGGCGAGCTCGTCCAGGATTTTCTGCCGCTCGAGGCCCGTGAGTCGCTGTAGTTGCAGCTTGAGGATTTCTTCCGCCTGGATCTCACTCAGTGGGAAGTGCTCGAGCAGCGCCGCCCTGGCCGCCGCCGGGTTGGCCGAGGCGCGGATCAGCGCGATGGCGCGGTCGAGATCGCCCAGAACGACGACGTAGCCTTCGAGGATGTGTGCGCGGGCCTCGGCCTTCTTGAGCTCGTAGCGGGCGCGCCGCCGGACGACGTCACGGCGAAAATCCAGGAACAGCTCGCAGGTCTCGAGCAAGCCCAGCGTGCGTGGCCGCTGATCAACGATGGCCAGCATGATGATGCCGAAGGTGTCCTGCAGCGGCGTGCTCTTGTAGAGATTGTTGAGGATGACCTGCGCGTTCTCGCCCCTGCGCACGTCTACGACGATACGCATCCCGTCGCGGTCGCTCTCGTCGCGCACGTCCGAGATGCCGTCGATGCGCTTGTCGCGCACCAGCTCGGCAATGCGCTCGATCAGACGTGCCTTGTTGACCTGGTATGGGATCTCCGTGACGACGATCGCCTCGCGATCTCCCTTGCGTGTCTCGATCTCTGTGCGGGCGCGCATGACGATCGAGCCGCGGCCGGTAGTGTAGGCCTGCCGAATGCCTTCGCGCCCGTAGAGGAATCCGCCCGTCGGGAAATCGGGGCCCGGCACGCGTTCGAGCACCCCGGCCAGGCGCTCGCCCCGATCGAGATTCGTGTTCTCCAACAGGAAAACGAGGGCGTCGACGATCTCGCGTAGGTTGTGTGGCGGGATATTCGTCGCCATGCCGACGGCAATGCCCGCAGCGCCGTTGACGAGCAGGTTCGGGAATGGAGTCGGGAGGACGACCGGCTCGACGGAGGTGTCGTCGAACGTGGGCTGAAAGTCGACGGTCTCCTTGTCGATGTCCGCCATCATGGCGGAACCGAGGCGCGTCAGGCGCGCCTCGGTGTAGCGCATCGCCGCCGGCGGATCGCCGTCAACCGAGCC
>PMCG01000305.1:2776-4677 GCA_003155335.1 Acidobacteriota bacterium | reverse complement strand
TTCTTCTGGATCTGCCAGCCGCTGTAGCGCGTGCCGACGTATTCGATTGTCAGACGATATCGAGCCATAGTCGCTGAAACTCCCGCGGCTGGACGCAGATCATCGCGGTAGCGCTGTCTCTCCGCGATCGCCCGAGTTCGAGCGACGGCCGGCCCTCCAGCGCTGGAGCCAAGCCCACTCTTCCGGCCGTACCACGCCAAACGCCACGACCAACGCCGGGAACACGGCCAACAAGGCGAGCTTTGCCGCCACAGTCGGCAGCAGGCCACGGGGCGCGACGTGCAGCAGGAACTGCACGCGCGAGGCGACAGCTGCGATCGAAAGACCGGACAGGTCCGGCGCAGGCACGAGCAGCGCGAGCGAGAAGGAGACAGTGGCCGCCGCACTCAACCGTGCCAGGCGTCCGGCCTCGAACGGGATCGGGTAGAGGCGCTGCGAGAACCGGAACCCGAGAGCCGCCATCACCGCATACGCTGCCACCGTGGCCCAGGCCGCCCCGAGCATCCCCCACCTGGGAATTAGGAGGAAGTTTGCTGCCAGGTTGACCGCGGCGGCGCATCCGGTGATCACCGGATAGTAGCGGGCCTTCTTCTCGATGCCGATTCCGATCGATGTCAGCAAGAACGCGCCGTGGAACAGGTACGCCAGCGTGACGATCGGGATGACGGGCGCCGCGACCCAGAAGGCAGGGTTGGTGAAGGTGAACGTCATGAGCAGCTCGCGACCGAAGATCGCGACAGCCAGTCCGACCGTCAGGAACGCCGCCCAAATGTAGGTTGCCGTACGCGCGAACANNTCGAACGGCGACATCACGAACTTGACGCCTGCCCCGAGTGCGTAGGCCTTATCGTAGAAACCCGTGACAGCGCGCCCGAGGTATCCGAGCAGAAAGCGGCGATCGGACAGGTTCAGCAGCTGGACCATGATNNCGTGCGCCTTGCCAGAGGATCGGCGTGAGCGCCAGGGCCAAGGCGGAAGTGGCGATGAGATCCGACCAGAGCACACCACCCACGCCGTAGCCGCGCACGACCAGCAGGACCTTCAGCGCGGTGTTGACCACGTTGCGCGTAGCGGTCAGGCTCGCGAAGCGACCGGGCTGGTTGCGGATGCGCAGTAGGATGAGCGGGACAAACAAGAACGTGCCGACGTAGACATCGGCAGCCTTCAGGATTACGTAGCGTCCCAGCTCAGGCGCTGGCTGCCCGAACAGCGCCCGGACGACGAGCGGTGCCCCGAGCACGATCGCCAGAAACAGCGCGGCGCCGCTGCCAGCAGAGAAGAGCGCCACCGTGCCCGCGAGGCGGCGTTGCTGGTCGCCGCTCGACAGCTCGTAGTGGATACGGAAGAACCCCGCCTCCAGGCCCATGCGGAACACGACCTTGGCCACGCTCTCGAAGAGCATCAGCACCGCCAGGATGCCGAAGTCGTCTGGCGTGAGGAAGGCGACGTAGAGCGGCGTCAGTAGCAGATTGACGACGTGAGTCGCCACGTCGGCCGAGCCGTAGACGAGTGAGTGGCCCGTCAAGCGACGTAGAGTTGCGAACAGGCTGGTGCGCTCCATCGTCAGTGACGCCGCGTGCATCTGCGCCCGAGCACGCGTGCCGCCGGTGGAACGGGGCGGATCACGCGCACGCTAGATCCGCCGCTTGTCCGAGGTGAAGTACTCGATCACGTTGTCCAGGATCGCNNGCCTGCTCGTAGGGCACCATCACGATCTCGCTCTTGGACGCCGCGCGCCGTTTCACGCGTTGGGCCAGCTCCAAGATCGTGACCTCTTCGCCATCGTTGCCGACGTTGAAGACCTGGCCCACCGCGCCACTGTGGTCAGCGAGTCCGATCAGAGCGCGCACGACGTCGCTGATGTAAGTGAAGCAGCGTCGCTGCGTGCCGTCGCCAAAGAC
>PMCG01000305.1:0-2750 GCA_003155335.1 Acidobacteriota bacterium | reverse complement strand
CTCCAGCGGCCCTTGGACGTCGGCCCCATGACGAGATCCGCGTCCTCGCGAAAGGGCACCACGGTGCTCTTGCCGTAGACTTCAGAGGTCGACGCAATCAGGACCTTCTTCTTCTTCTTGTTCGCCAGCTTCAGAACCATCTCGGTTCCGTGCACGTTGGTCTCGATAGTGTTGACCGGGCTCTCGACGATCAGTCGCACGCCGACCGCTGCCGCCAAATGGAAGACGACGTCGACGCGGTCGATCAGCTCCGCTGTCACCGGCTCGTTCATGACGCTGTCGATGGTGTAGTGGAAGCGTGCATCGGCCTTGAGGTGCTCGACGTTCTCGATCGACCCGGTCTGCAAGTTGTCGAGGACGTAGACCTCATCGCCGCGCGCCAACAGCGCTTCTGCGAGATGGCTGCCGACGAATCCTGCGCCGCCGGTGATTAGCACCTTCATTCGCTGACTCCCTTGTTCTGGTGCGCGCTCCCGAGGACCAACTCCGCGGCCCTGAGCGCGCCCTGTCCATCGACCAGCGCGCGGCCGCGCGCGCTCATTGCCCGGCGCCGCGGCACATCGTCCAGCAGCGCCGCGACCGCCCGTGCGAGCGCCGTCTCGTCCACTTCTGTGCCGAGCCCCAGATACTCCACTGTCCCGTGCCGCGCGAACTCGCGCATGCGCTGGTCCTCTTTGGCGTTCTGCGCCAACACGAGGCCCGGCGTCCCGAGCGCGGCGATCTCGTAGACACTCATTCCGCCCGAGCCGACGACGACGTCGGCTTCGAGCATCAACTCGGCGATGTGCCCGCTCGCCTCGTTGATCAACGTCACCTTGCGCGGCAGGGTCCGAGCCAGCGCCTCGAACTCGGCGCGATAGGAGAAAGCCGGCCCGGCCACGGCCACGATCTCGATCTCGTGCGACAGCGTTGCCAAGGCGCGCGCAGCCTTGACCGTCAGCCCCTGGGGATCACTGCCCCCGAAGCTCAGCAGCACGAGCTTCGAGTGATCGCGCAGCTCCTTCTCACGGTCGCGGAACTGGCTGCGCAGGATAGCGTATTCGGGCCCGCCGTAGAACCCCTCGGGCGTCTCGCGCTCCTCACCCATGACCGAGACGATGACCTGTTTGTAGTGCTCGGTCACCTCCAGATCGTCGAGGGTGTCCACGAGGTTGACCGTTGTGGTGCCGAGATGCGAGAGAGCGCGCAGGTAGCCGCTATCGAGCGCAGGCAGGTCGTTGATCAGGATGGCCGGCGCGAAATCTCGGATGTGCTCGACGGCCGTCTCGATGCGCGTGTCTGCCGCGACGCGCAGCGCGTGGCCGCGGCGCGTGACTTCGAGAATGCCCTCGCGGTGATCGCTGTTCATGAGAAAGGCCAGCTCCGCCGGCGACGTCTGTCGCAGGGCGTCGGCGATGGCCAAAGAACGAAAGACGTGGCCCATGCCAATGCGCGTCGAGCCGTCGGTGCGGAAGAGTATGCGCGGCTGGCGCAGCAGTCGCTCGGCCATCCAGAAATCGTCCAGGTCATGGACGGCCAGGCCCGCGCGTTTGTCGAGAACGATGAAACCGATGCGCTTGCCGAAACGACTCGGTGCGTCGAGCACTGCGCGCCGCATAGCGACCACGCCGCCGTTCTCGCTGTAGAGCGGCTCCTGATCGAGGCGGCGGCCGGCGTGAGTGAGCACCGGCACCAGCACCTCGCCCATGGCGCGCCAGTTCAGCGTGCGGTCCTCGGTGACCGAGAGCACCGTGTCGAGATCAGCCGAGACAAGGCGCTCCACGGCCTCCTCGATGGCGCTCGCTGGTCGAAAAGGCGTCGTCGCCTGCAGCACCACGACGATGTCGGCTCGATCGCCTGTGGCCTCGATCTCGCGTACGGCATGGACGATGACCGGCTTCAGGCTGGGGATGTCGCCAGCCAGCTGGGAAGGCCGCAGGAAGGGGGCATCGGCACCGGCAGCGCGCGCAATCTCGGCCACCTGCGCGTCGTCGGTCGAGACCACAACACGGTCCACACACCCCGCCTGCTTGGCGGCGTCGAGAGTGTGTACCAACAACGGGCGATCCCCGAGCCGCTTGATGTTGAGGTAGGGCACGCTGTCGGTCCCGCCGCGCGCCGGCACGATCGCAACTACTCGCAAGCCGTCCTTCATTGTCGCGCGTGTGGCAGGCGGCCAGGCCGGTGGAGCACTAGAGCATCTCCCAGGTGATGGTCGTATCCGCCGGGATGTCCACGCGAGCGGTGCGACCCACGACCATATCGAAGAAACGAGGGCTAATGCCTGTGCCTGGTCGCTTGTAGGTCAACATCCGACGTTCGATCTGGGCACCGCGCGCGATGGCAGCGGCCGAGGTCACACTGCGTCGCGCATAGAGGAACGCCTCGCGCTCCAGCGGTTCGACGCCTTTCTCGGGCTTGCCCAGCGCCTGCTGCACGGTGCGGATAGCGTCGACCATGGCGCGCATCTCGGCCGGATCGGCCGAGAGGTGGTGATCCGGTGAGCCGGGCAGCGCCTTGTCTACGGTGTAGTGCTTCTCGATCATGCAGGCCCCGAGGGCGACCGCTGCCGTGGCCACGGCGATGCCAAGCGAGTGATCGGAGAGCCCCACCGGCAGCCCCGGGAACGCGCGCATCAGGTGCTCCATCATGCGCAGGTTGATGGCTTCTGGTGGGCAGGGGTATTTGAGCGTGCAGTGCAGCAGCACGACCTCCTCGTTGCCGGCCCGGCGGCAGGTGTCGACAGCCTCCTCGACCTCGCCGAGGGTGCA
>PMCG01000049.1 GCA_003155335.1 Acidobacteriota bacterium | reverse complement strand
TCGAGATCGTGGCCAAGGACCCCAACGCGGACGGCATGCTGATCATCCTCACGCCGCAGGACATGACTGATCCCACACAGACGGCTGAGCAGGTCAAGCCGATCGCGCAGGCGGCGGGCAAGCCGGTGTTGGCGAGCTGGATGGGTGGTCCGGACATTGAGGCCGGCCAAGCGATTCTGAACCGCGCCAACATTCCGACCTTCGCGTATCCCGACGATGCCGCGCAGGCCTTCACCTACATGTGGCGCTTCAGCTCGAACTTGAAGAGCCTGTACGAGACGCCGGTGCTGCCGGCCGCCGGTGACCCGCAGTCGACGCGCTCGCGCGCGGGCGAGCTGATCAAGACCGTGCTCGGCTCCGGCCGCGACCTGCTGACGGAAGCAGAGTCCAAGCAGTTGCTCTCGATCTACGGCATCCCGACGGTCGAGACGCGCGTGGCCAAGAGCGAGGCGGAGGCGATCGCCGCGGCCAAGGCCATCGGCTATCCGGTGGTGCTCAAGCTCTACTCCGAGACCATCACGCACAAGACCGACGTCGGCGGGGTCAAGCTCAACATCAAGGACGACGCCGGAGTGACCAAGGCCTTCGGCGAGATCAAGACCGGCGTCACGGAGAAGAAGGGCGCGCAGCACTTCCAGGGCGTCACGGTGCAGCAGATGATCTCGTCCGAGGGCTACGAGCTGATCATCGGATCGAGCGTCGACCCGCAGTTCGGACCAGTTCTGCTCTTCGGCACAGGCGGGCAGCTCGTCGAGGTCTTCAAGGACCGCGCTCTCGGCCTGCCGCCGCTGACCACGACCCTCGCGCGNNCGCAAGCCGGTCGATCTCGCGGCGCTCGAACAGATCCTCGTCAGATTCAGCGAGATGATCGCCGAACAATCCTGGATCAAGGAGGTCGATATCAACCCGCTCTTGGCCTCCGCGGATCGGCTGATCGCCCTGGACGCGCGCGTCGTGCTCCACCCGCGCGACATGGCGGCGGACAAGCTGCCCAAGTTGGCGATCCGGCCCTATCCCAGCCAGTACGTCAGCTCGTGGAAAGCCAAGGACGGGGNNTGCTTCATCGACTACGACCGCGAGATCGCGCTGGTCGCCGAGAAAACCGATCCGAAGACCGGCCAGCGCGAGGTCTGGGGCGTCGGCCGGCTCTCGAAGAACCGCGCGCAAGAAGTCGCGGCCTTTGCCGTGCTGGTGGGCGATCCCTACCAGGGGCGCGGCTTGGGCGGCGAGTTCCTCCACCGGCTCGTCGACATCGCGCGCGCTGAAGGCGTCAAGAAGCTCGTCGGCCGCGTTTCGGGCGACAACGAGCGCATGCGCGGGCTCTGCAAGGAAATGGGCTTCAGCTTCTGCGACGTCGCCAGCGACCTCATCGAAGCCACACTGACGCTGTAGAGTCGTCCGCCTGAGCCGCGCGTAGGGGCGCAGCGCCACTGCACGGCTGTCCAAATTAGACGGACACGTCCATCGGGCGCCCTTGTATTTCGCGGGGTTAGGGGTGGTTCAGCCACGTCTCGCTGTCCAGGTTGGGCAGGTGCTGTCCAAATTGGACGGGCGCTGGACGGCGACGGAACCGCTGGAAACGGGCCGAATTCGCCCCGATTTGACGGGTTTCCGTGCGTTTCCGTCCCAAACGGGCGGCGAACCGGTGTTTCCGCGAAAGCTGATTTGGACGGACCTGAGCGCCACTGCGCCCCTACTTACGAGCCGAGGAACTCGGTGGCCCCGGATCGCTGGGTATCGAAGGCTACGCCACCCGTCGCTGGCCGCGCGCGCGCGCAGCCTTGGCCCCGCGCTGTGCCTCAATGCGCAGCGTCACGCGACCGCCGAGGGCNNGGTTGGCTCGTCCCGAGCCGCCTGGCGAGGTCACGCTGCGAGAGCCCACGCTTCTCGCGCAGGGCCACCAGCTCCTGCTCGATCCTCATTCCGTTGAGCAGTTCGTCGACGTCACGCGCGAGCCTCGGGTCGGCCTCGATCTGACCATCAATCCAGTCCATGAACGCCGTCTTCTTCGCCACGGTCATCCCCTCTTCCCTTGTCGACGCAGGACATCCCGCTGGTGCCCTCGCGCCAGAGCCAACGTCTTCGCCGGTATGGCATCGCGCTGCTTGATCTCGCCGGCCAGGAGCACGATCACGCGCCGCGGCAGAAACATATAGAAGAGGCGCACCTGTTTCCCACGCAGTTCGAAGAGACCGTCGCCAAGCGCGCCCGAATGTGGCCGTCGCAGCTGGTTCCCTTGCGCCTCCAGGAGCTTCACGAGGGCGATGGCCTCGACCCGATCGCGACCCATCAGACTCCTGATGAATGACCAGGCCGGCGCCTCGCCCTGCTCGGTGGTGTAGGCCTCGATCGTCCAACGGCTTTCGCTGGCCATCCTTGCGGCCTCCCGGCCGAGATCCGCACCCATGATAACCTGTAGGTTATCGACGTGTCAAGCAGCAGGGGCGACCGCCTGGAGGCCCCACGCGACCACTCCAAGCCGAGACGCGCGATCGGGGGCGCAGGCGACGCCCGGGCGGAAGCCCCCGCCGCTACCGCAGGCAAGCAGGCACGTCCTCGTCTGACTATATCCAGGGACGCCGCACCTATTTCCGGACCTGTGTTCCTTGGCCGCTCCCCCGCCCGCGCCAGCGAAATGGGATAGTTGCCGCCAGATCAACTGGCGCGTCAGCGAACAAGACGAAGACCTCGCAGGCTAGGAGCCGGTTGACTCATGTCATCATCTGCGATCCATCGAACCTCCACAAACCACTAGTTGCGTCCGTGGACGCCGCACCTCTCTTCACGCCCACGACAAAGCGTCCCTTGTCCCCGATTGCTGACCCCATTTGTCGCACGCCCCAGCACGTTCGCTCGCCGGCGAGGCGCCGCATCTCCCCTATGCCGCACGAGCGTGCCTATAATCGGTCCTGTCGTCTGGCGTGTTTCTACGAGGACCGCTTGATCACTCTCGACCGCGACACACTCGCCGATCCCGAGCGCGCGTGCGCCAGCGAGTGGTTGCTCGCCGACGGCATGGGCGGCTACGCGGCCTCGACCCCGCTCGGCATCAACACGCGGCGTCAGCACGGTCTGCTCGTCGTGGCCACGAAGCCTCCGCTGGGCCGACTCGTGTTGCTGTCGAAACTCGAAGAGACTCTGTGGCTCGGGCCTGAGCGCTACGATCTGGCCACGAGCTTCTACGAAGGTGCGACTCATCCGGACGGCTATCGCTGGGCGAGCTCGTTCACGCTGGATCCACTGCCGACGCTGACTTGGGAGGTGCCCGGCGCACGCCTCACCCGAACCATCGCGCGCACGCATGGCGAGCCAGGCGTGATCCTGCTCTATCACTACGAGGGCCGCAGCCTGGCGATCCTGGAGCTCAATCCCCTGCTCGCGTACCGCGACCACGACGCCCTGCACCACGAGAACACGTTCCTGCGGCCAGAGGTCGAGCGCGGCGCTGACACGGTCTTCGTGCATCCGTACGATGCGTGTCCGCGCCTGGCGCTGCGACTGCGCGGCGCTGCTTGGCACACGGAGGCCCACTGGTACCGTGGATTCGTCTATCCGCGCGACCGCGCGGCCGGGCTCGACTTTCGCGAGGACCTGTACAGCCCGGGCCGCTTCACGCTGCCGCTCAAGCCGGAGGCCACGGCCGCGTTCTCCTGTTGGGCCGAGGGGCTCTCCGCGAAGCCAGGCCATGCCGAGCGCGTGAGCGACGAGCGTCACCGGCTGCGTGAGCTGGGCTCCGAGGTCGACGGCCTGCCTGGGCTGCTGCGACGCGCGGCCGACGCCTTTCTCGTCCGCCGCGGCGAGACCGGCCGCCTGATCGTCGCCAGCCTGCCTGGCGCTGCGATTCGCGCACGGGACGCCACGCTCGCGCTGCCGGGGCTCTGCCTGGCGACCATGCGCACGCGCGACGCGCGCGCCGTGCTGACCGAGCTGGCGCGCATGAGCTACAGCGGGCTGCTCAGCGAGCGCCTGGGCGAATGGACCGGCGAAGGTGAGCAGCCGTCGGTCACCTCCACGCTGCTGTGGGTGCTGGCTGTCCAGCGCGTGATCGATGCCACCGACGAAGTGGGCTTTCTCAAGGTGCGCCTCAAGGATGTGCTCTTCGCGGCCCTGGACCGGGTCACGCGCGGCACGGTCCCTGGCACCGTGCTGCGGCCCGACGGCCTGCTGGCGGTCGAGCAGCCCGATCGGCTGGGCCTCGCCCCGGGCAACGCCGAGTACCCCGAGGTTGTCATCGAGATTCAGGCTCTGTGGGCCAATGCGCTGCTCATCGGCGCGGACGTGGCCACGCGTCTGGGCGACAAGGCCCGCGCAGAACCCTGGATCGCGATGGCTGCGGAGACGCGTCAGGCGGTTCAGCACCACTTCTGGTCCGAGCAGGCCGGCCACCTGGCGGACGCGCTCACTCCCGGCGGCACCGACTTCACGCTGCGGCCGCATCAGCTCTTTGCGATCGGCCTGCCGCATTGTCTGCTCCCGGCCGACCGCAGCCTGCGATTGCTGAGCGC
>PMCG01000343.1 GCA_003155335.1 Acidobacteriota bacterium | reverse complement strand
GTGCTGGCCAAGGCGCGCACGGCCGTTGACGTGGGCCTTTCCGGCGATGCGGAGTGGGCGGACGACACCAGCCGGCTGCACCTCCCGCCGTTTCTGGGTGGCGACACGCCCGGCAACTATCACAAGTCGCGCGCCAGCGGCGGCGTCTTCTCCGCGCTGCGCCAGGAGCTGGGCGCGCTCTCGCTCGAGGGCGCGCTGCGGTTGGACGCCTCCACGACCGATTCACTCCAGGCCAACCCGCACCTCGGTCTCGTCTGGCGCTTCGGCCACAGCGACACGCGACTGCGCGCCAACGTGGGACGCGCGTCAAAGCTCGCCAGCTTCACGGCGCTCGCCAGCCCCAAGGCCCTGGGTGGGAACCCCGACCTCAAACCCGAGCGAGCGGTCGGAGGCGAGCTCGGCGTCGAGCGCACGCTGCGCAAACTCGGGCTTGATGCCAGCGCAACGCTGTTCCGGCAGGAGTATCGCGACCTGATCGACTTCGACTTCGCGAGCTTCGGCTACGTCAACCGCTCGCGCGTGCGCACGCAGGGCGCGGAATTCCACCTGCGCTGGACAGCGCGCCCGAAGCTGACCGTGGACGCGAACGCTACCTGGATCGACGCCAAGGATCTTGACGGCGGCCGGCTGCTGCAGGAGCCCCGCTGGCTGGGTGGCGCGCGCCTGACCTGGCGGCCTTTCTCGCGGCTGAGCCTCAGGCTCGACGCCCGTGCCGTCTCGCGCTACTACGACACGGAGTTTCCGGTCCCGGAGCGCGACGTCGTGGCAGGCAACGGCGTCTTGGGATTCGCTGGGTCGTGGCGCTTAGAGCGCGGGTGGATCCTGCGCGCCCACCTCGACAACCTGGCGAACCGAACGTACGAGACCTTCATCGGCTTCCCAGGGCCACGGCGCTCCTTCTGGATCGGCATCGGCTGGGAGCGGCCCTGAGGAAGCGTTGGAGTAGAATCGCCGCCGCATGGCACGTGCGGNNGCGGAAGTGAAGCCTGCGGGCGTCCTTGCTGGCATCCGCTGCGTGGAGTACAGTGCGCGCCGGACAAATGACCAGTGACTGGGCGGAGGTCGACCATGGAAGCGATGCCTGACAGAGCGTGGGTTCGTGGCGTTCTACTCGTTGCGACCGTGGCCATGGCAGCGTGCTCCAGCTCCATAGTCGACCCGACACTACCTCCCACGCCGACGCCATCCCCNNCGTTCACGCTCAGGTGGGCCGCGCCGTGTGGATTCGTGACTCTGGCGCAAAAAGGCCAGGGCCCGTTCATCACTCTCGAGCCCTCGACCGGAAGCTACACGCTCCAGATCGGCATGAGCGGCTATCCGGCGGCGACCGGGGATATCGTCTACGAGGCCCGTAACGCCGATACAGCCACACCGCGCGAGGCGACGGTGACCGTGCTGCCGGGCTGCCCTGGCGGCTGCGACGACGGCAATGCCTGCACCACCGACTCCTGCGACAACGGTGCGTGCCGGCACACACCTGTCAACTGCGACGACGGCAATGTCTGCACCGACGACTCGTGCGACAGCCATACCGGATGCAAGCACACGCCTGTCACAGCACTTACTGTCTGCCAGGGCACCTGCAATGTGTGCTCCAACGGCAAATGCGTGGACCATGACCAGGCCCTCTGCGGCGGAAGCGTTAATGCCTGCAAGATATGCAACAACGACGGCAATTGTTCCTGCAGCACGGGCGGCACCGGGTCGTGCCCCAAAGCAGGCAGTGGTTCGGGCCTCTGCTACAGCTGCGACGACTGCCACTGACTTGCGGTGGCGCACGGTGTAGAGACAAGGACGACTCGGCCTCGGTTTGCCAGCGTTCGTGCAGCGAAGGGCGGCGAAGAGCGGAAGCGTTGGAGTAGAATCGCCGCCGCATGGCACGTGCGGTTGCGAAGCCTGTGGAGTCCGTCGAGCCTGAGAAGCTCGGACCGACCTACCACCTGGCGCTCGGCGCGCTCTTCTTCCTCTCCGGCGCGCTCGGCCTGCTCTACGAGGTCGTCTGGTTTCGTCGACTGCACCTCGCCCTCGGGGTCAGCATCTTCGCCGTCGGCGCGGTCATCTCTGCGTTCATGCTCGGACTGGCAATCGGCAGCCGCTGGGCCGCCAGCAGTCCTCGGCTGCGCCAGAACCCGCTGCCGACCTACGCCTGCTTGGAGCTTGGGATCGCGCTTTACGCCATCGCCTTCCCGTGGCTCATCGGAGGGTTGGAGGCGCTCTATCCCGTNNCAGGCGGTGCTCGCGCGCAGAGGAGAGCTGGCGCGAAGAGTCGCGTGGCTGTATGCCATCAACACCGTCGGTGGCGTCTTCGGCACCCTGGCTGCGGGCTTCTTCTTGATCGAGCGCCTCGGCATCATCGCCAGCTTGCACGTCGGGGCAGCGGCCGGAGTCATCGTGGCGGCCGGCGCCCTGGCGCTGACGCGGCATCCGGGCTATCGCGGACGCGAGACAGTAGCGAGCGAGAACGCCGGGCAGAAACGCGCACGCTCCGCCACGGGCCCGCCGACACCGCTCGCGGCGCTCGCCACCACGGCCGCGCTGGTCGCCGGGCTGGTGTCGATCGCCGCCGAGGTCGTATGGACGCGTGCGCTCGTCTTCTTCATCCACAACTCCACTTACGCCTTCAGCTCGATTGTCGCCGTCTATCTGCTCGGCATCGCCGCCGGCGCGGTCCTCGCCGCACGCTGCGGCCGCACGCCGATGGACGCCGTGCGCTGGCTGGCAGCGGCACTCGCCGCCGGCTCTCTCAGCCTGCTCGCNNCGGCGTCCTTGGCGCTTCTGAGCTGGTCGAGCGCATTGCTCGTGATCGTCGGACAAGTCGCCGCGGTCCTCTTTCTGCCAGCGCTGTTTCTGGGCGCGGTGTTTCCGCTCGCGCTCAAGGTCGCCAGCGCGGACGACCGCCCGGCGGCGCAATGGGTGGGTCGCCTCTACGCCGCGAACGCCATCGGAAGTGTGACCGGCGCCCTGCTCGGCACGTTCGCAATGGTGGCGATCTTCGGGACCCGCGGCGCGCTGCTGCTACTGGCATGGATGCCGCTGCCGATCGCGCTCTGGGCGCTCCGCCGAGGACTCGCTACAAGGCGGAGGTCGCTCGCTCTGAGCGGCGCATTCCTCGTCGCGCTGGCGCTCGGCAGTGCCGTGGCTGCTCCCGCCGACTTCTACCGCGGCCTTTTCCAGCGCCGCTTCGGCGACGTAATCTGGTTCTCGGAAGGGGTCTCCGAAACCGTGGCCGTGTGCGATCACCCCGATCGCAGCCGCTGGATCCAGTACTCCGACGGCCGCGGAGCCTCGGGTACGACGTCGTTTCAAGGCGGCTGGCTCTATGCCCATCTGCCGCT
>PMCG01000381.1:1937-8109 GCA_003155335.1 Acidobacteriota bacterium | reverse complement strand
CGCACTGGACGGACCTCGATGATGCGAGCATCGGTGTGGCGATCGTTGGTCAGGATGCCGCACTGGGAGCCCGTGAGCGAGACGGCCTCGCACCCCAGCTCGCTGACCGCGATCGAGAGCAACGCGGCGGTGATGCGCTCGCCAGCGGTCAGGAGCATGTCCAGCTCGCGCCGCGGTGGCGCAGGCGCCAGCTCCTTGGCCAGGGCGATGAGATCGTTGGTCGTCTTGCCCATGGCGGAGACGACGACCACGACGTCGTGACCCTCGGCCTTGCAGGCCACGACCTTGCGTGCCACGTCGCGGATCTTGGTCGCGTCGGCGACCGAGCTGCCGCCGTACTTCTGGACGATGATCGCCATGGCAGATTCATACCATGGCCCGCGCCCACAGTCCCATGCCACGTGGGTAGCTCCGGCCCCGGAACTGACGGGTCTAGGCGCCGGTCACGCAGGCGAGGAGCACTCGGGCAATGGGTCCGACGACCGGCGCGACGGCGGCTGCGGCGGCCAGGCGAAGAGCCGGACGCCGGTCGAACTGGGCGCCTGGTTGGCGGACGGACATCATGAGCGGCCACAGCCCTGCGCCCACGAGGACGGCATAGTAGAACGCCGCGGTCGTGATCGGTGCAGGCAGGCTGAACAGGGATGTTGGATGGACGACCGAGCCGAAGCGGAAGAAGTCCAGGAGTCGCAGCGATACGAATGCGCCCCAGCTCAGAAGGATCCAGCCGAAGAGCCGCGCGCTTCTGTCGGCCAAGGCGCTCACGATCGGCTGCGCGGCGGGTCGGCGCGCCAGGCGGCGCAGGAGGTGCCACGTCAGCGTGTGGCGATAGACGAGGTAGGCCATCAGATACGCCTCGAACCCGAAGAAGGCCTGATGGTACCAGGCGACGAGACGCGGCTGACCCCAGACTGGGACAGTCCAGTTCCTGTCCAGGCCGTAGAGCTCGTCGAAGCGCTGCCAGGCGACGACCGACGCGGCGATCGCCAGGACAAAGACCAGCCCTTTCCGGGCGTTGTAGAGCCGATCGACGAGACGCAGCAGTCGCGCTGCGTGCCGCTCCGAGGCAGCGCTGGCGCGCACCACGGCCGCGACGCCGGGAATCACTGCCCGAGCGTAGCGCAGCGCCAAGGCGTTGAGGACCGGCAGGAGGATGAGATCGCCAACAGTAGCACTGTAGTACTCGAACATGCCGCGCATGCAGCGCAGAGCGGGGAAGAAGAGGAGCGTCCCGAGGTACCAGAGCGCGAGTGCCCCGAAGCCGACGGCGACGGTGAGCACTGCCATGCCCCGCTCGGCCAGGCCCCAGCGATCTAGAAGCAGCCGGAAGAGCGGGTCGCCGCGATGAAGGCTCGGCGCGCCGGCGAACGACCTCTCGCCGGGGCTCATCGCAGCGTCGCCCTTCGATCGCCGCTTTCGAGACGGCACTCCATAGACATGAGGATCGCNNCTGGCGTGCCGCGGGACCACGGCGCGCAGGGCCGTTCCCGCGCCGAGCGTCGACTCGATCACCAGCGAGCCGCCAACCGCCTCGATGCGGTCACGCATGGCCGTCAGCCCGAGGTGGCCGTGGCGCAACGCCTCGCGCGCGGCGTCGGTGTCCAGGCCGATGCCGTCATCCACGATCGATACTGCCCACTCGTGCTCGCTGCAGTTGAGCACTACCCGAACACTGGTTGCCCGGGCGTGCCGCAGCGCGTTGCGCACGCCTTCCTGTACGCAACGAAAGATGGCCAGCTCATGGCCCTCGGGCAGCGGACGATCGACACAGCCCTCGGTCTCGAGCTGGATGACGGGGCCCGCGCCGGGCGCGCGCCCGCGCTCTGCGTCCACGAAGGACTCGATCGCGCTGGCCAGGCCCCGGCGCGAGACGACGTCGGGCGAGAGATCGGCCAGGACCGTACGCAGATCAGCGGCGGCGTTGCGCGCCGTGGTCTGGGCCTCACGCAAGGACTTGTCGGCGCGCTCCCGGTCGTCGAGCGCGCGGCGGCAGAGCTCGAGCTGGACGGTGGCAAGATAGCCGAGCTGCTGGAGCGTGAGGTCGTGCAGCTCACCTGCCAGGCGCCGGCGCTCCACCTCTTCGGCCATGGCAACGCGCCCGCGCGACGCCTGCAGCTCGCGGATCGCGCGCTCGTTCTTGAGGAGCAGGAGCAGATAGCCGCCCAGGTGCGAGAGCAGCTCCCGGTCCTCGGCGCCGAACTCGACGCCGTCGGGCCGCTGCCCGATGCCGATCACGCCGACAAGCTCCCTGCGAGCGTAGACCAGCGGCAAACACAGGTGGACGGCCGCGGAGGAGAGCTCCCGGCCGAGCGCTCCCAGCGGCTGGGACTCGTCGAGATCCAGAACCTGTGGCGCGTCGACAAGCTGCGTCGCCTGGGCGGTCGCAACCGATATGGCGCCAGTCTCGGGCGCCGCGAGATCGACCCGCTCCAGGACTGAGCGCACGCCGGAGAAGAACCACACGGCCACAACGTCGACGTGCAGGAGTTTCTCCAGAGTGCGCGCCACGACCGCCGGAAGGTGCCAGGCGCTGGCCAGCGCCGAATCGCCGCCGACGCTGCGCACCGCATCCATCAAACGGCGCACTGCCTCGGCTGGACTCATCCTGTAGGGATAGAGCAGGCGTGTGGCGACCAACAGGAGTCGATCGCGCGCCAGGCCGAAGAGCGAAGCCGAGATCAGGGTGGCGAGCACGCTGCTCAGCCAGAACGGATCGAGTCGCACTCCGACCGCGCGGTCGAGCGCGCTGTCGAGATGGAGCGTCGTGAAAAGCCACTGGAAAGAGAAGAAGGAGCCCGTGTACGCGAGTACCAAGACCGTGGCCAGGAGCGTGCCGGCGAGCGCCTTGAGTAGCGCGGGCTTTGCGCTGAAGATCCGGTGGCGCAGAATCGCGATCCCGTGGAGCCCCGGAAAGACCGTCGCCACGACCAGCAGTTGCAGCGGCAGCGGCACCAGCCAGTCGGCCACTGGTCGCTGTCCGATCAAGACCCCCGGCGACCAGCTGACGTCCGGGTAGGGACGAAAGAGGATGTAGGAGGCTGCTGAAAGGAAAGGAAGGATGATGCCGAGCGCGAAGCCGAGGCCCGAGATAGCGACTTGTTTACGCACCAGGGCCGAATGGCTGCGCCAGAACGCCAACCAGAGTGACGCGACTGCCCAGANNGCGCGCGAAACGCCGGGGACGAAGGTCGCCGTGTAGGCCAATCCGACGGCAACGGCGGCGGCATAGACCCAGACCCCGAACCTGCGCCACCACGCCTGACGCACCGGGAAGATCGCAAAGAGATGGACTGCGACCGCGTTGAAGAGCGGCCAGAGGGGCGCGTACATCGTGTAGAGGGCCCAGTTCGAGACGTAGTGCTCGTGGATGAAGCCGTTGAAGCTGTGGTAGCCCATTGGCCCCGACAGGAGGAGGCAGAAGAGGGCGAAGAGCGAGGCCACCTCGTCGCGCGGTCCGACGAGGTGCACGAAGAAGCCCATGGCCCATAGGGCGAAGGCCGCCAGGATGAAGGGCAGATACGCCTCAGCTGCGTAGCGCAGCGTGAATCGGCTGACCGGCAGCCGAAAGTGCAGGTGCCCGGCGATGCCCGGACGCTCGACCTCGTACTCGACGATCTGGCCGATGGGAGTGGAGGCGTAGACCTCGGCGATGACGTCAGGCTCTCCGCTGATCGGGATCTCACGCCCGTCGATGCGCACGATGCGGTCGTCGAACATCAGGCCCGCCCTGCGGCCGGGCCAGTCGCGGCCAGTCTCGAAGCCGACCATGTGCCCCTGCGCATCGTCGAAGAGCCACACAAAACCGCCGAACGGGCGGTCGATCGTCTCGAGGACACGCACCACGCCGACGAGGTTGGCGATCAGGTAGTAGAGGAACGCCGTGCGCAGCGCCAGCTCGAGCAGCCAGCCCCGTCCGGTCGCAGTGCCTGGACTCACCCGACGAGTCCGTAGTACATGAGAACGAGCGCGACGCGCGGGTTCATGCCGGCGACGCTGTCCAGCTCGAGCTTCGAGTAGATGTTGCTGATGTGCATGCTCACCGTGCCCGGCTGCATGCCGAGCAGCTCACCGATGGCCTGATTGTCCGCGCCCTTGACCACCTGCTCCAGGACCTCGGCCTCGCGCCCGGTGAGCTGCGCCAGCCGGGTCGGTGCGGTGGCCCGTTGCCCGACCTGGGGGTCGATGAAGAAGCCGCCGCGCGCCACGGTTCGGATGGCTGTCACGACCTGCTCGATGGGGGCTGTCTTGAGCAGGTAGGCATAGCCCAGGCGGCCATCGCCCAGCAGCTCCTTTAGATAAGTGGCGTAGACGTAGCTCGAGAAGATCACGATGCCGATCTCGGGGCGCTGCTCCTTGATCGCGCGGGACGCACGCAGACCGTCGAGGCCCGGCATCTGGATGTCCATGACCGTCACGTCCACGCCCAGCCTCAAGGCCTTCTCGACGGCCTCGTTGCCGTCGGCAGCGGTCGCCACGACCTCAATGTCCGGTTCGGGCGTGAGCAGAGCGGCCATCCCCTCACGGGTGGAGGGGTGATCGTCGGCGATGAGCACGCGGATCGTCGGCACGGTCTGGGGTCCCTTGGACTGGAGCCAATGGTAGCGCGGGTCACCGTCACAGGAAAGGCGGCGGGTCGCCCCATGAAAAGTCTGTGGCGATCCCGGGCTTTTGCCCGTTGTGTCGATCCCTGTGCCGCGCCATCCTGACGTCGATGTCACCGCAGCTCGGAGGCGCAATGACCTTCTCCCAACGCGCCGGGCGATTCTAGAGGCGGAACGTGCGGCACAGCGTGAATCCCTTGAGACTCCGGCGCCTGATCCTCGGCGCCCTTCTCGGCGCCGCGTGCTCGGGTCACGACGAGCCTCAGATGTCGGCTCCGCCGATCGCCTTTGAGATTCCGAAGCCCAACATGGGCAGCCCGACCGTGCGGGTCGCGTACATCATCCCGGCGGATCGAACGCCGCAGCCCCAAGGCGTCGTGCACCTTCAGCAGGCGATTCGCATGATTCACGAGTTCTACGGCGAGCAGATGGCGCGCTGGGGCTATCGGTACAAGACGTTCCGCTACGAGACCGAAGGCGATGGCGTGACCCCGAAGGTCTACGTGATCAAGACCAACCGCACGGTTCAATGGATGCTCGGCAGCGGCAATGGCTACGACCTTTGGGAGCGGGCCAGGCAGGCCGCGCTCGAGGCCGGCGCGACCTCTATCTATGGNNGGCACGACTTGGATGGGGAGGCCGAGCGCGGACCTGGGCATCTCCAACGGCGCGGCCTTCGTCGGCTCGGAGGCCCTCACCTTCTTCTCCCCGCAGGCCTGCGAAGACGATCGGCAACTCAATGGCCAGACCATCCCGGAGATCGGTCCGTATCCGTTGACCGAGAGGGAGTTCGGCGGCACCTACAGCGATCACTGCGGCGGCGGCACGAACGCGCTCGCTCGCGAGCTGGGCCAGGCTTTCGGTCTGCGTCACGACATCCGTCCGGACACTCACGACCTGATGTACTACGGCAACTATCGCGGCTGGCGCTTTCCCGAGAAGTACCGTGATATCGCGCGCCTCAACTACGCGGATAGCCTGATCCTCTCGACCAGCCCCTACTTCGCGGTCTACAAGAACGGCCAGCCTGAGCCGTACACGAGCACGGACGCAACGGCCCCAACGGTGGACGTGCTTTCGTTCGGTGTGGAGTCCGACGGCAAGATGCACGTCCGGTTCTCGGCTAGGGACGACGTGGGCCTGGCAGTCGCCTATCTGGGGATGGGAGAATCGGCCGACGCAGTGGCTGAGGTGGTCTTGTCAGGCACATCAGCCACGGGCGAACTCATCACGCCCTACTACGGAAGCCCCGGGTTCCAGCCGGGGGAGGACAACACGTATACGGTCTACGTTCTGGACGCCAGTCACAACAGGACGCCCCAGCAGGTTCGCGTGACCCTTGCCAGTCTCGGCAACCGCGCCCCTGAAGCGCATGTGACGACATCGCCCGGCGTGGAGGCGCGGGTGGGACAGATCGTCACGTTCGATGCGCACGACAGCGTCGATCACGATGGCGACAGGGGATTCCTCTTCGAGTGGGATCTGAACGACGACGGGATCTACGAGATCGGCCCCTCGACGAGTCCGATCTACACCGCCTCCTTCTCAAAGCCCGGCGTCGTTCGCGTTCG
>PMCG01000381.1:0-1922 GCA_003155335.1 Acidobacteriota bacterium | reverse complement strand
CGCGCACGCTGGCGACCACGCCGGCCCGCATCTCCTCAGAAGGCCCCGGGGCCGTGACCGCTGAGCGCGGCCCCCGCGCTGCCGCGCAGGCTGCGCTTGTAGGCGAAGTAGGAGTAGACGACCGAGAATACCGCGGCGCCTCCCATTCCGACGATCAGCGTGACCGCGGCGACGGCGCCACCCCGAAGCCCACCCACGAGGCCAATCAGGCCGCCAATAACCCACGCCGGACCCGCCGCGCGGTGCGTCAGGCGCCAGGCCTCCTCGTTGGCGAGCGACCAGGGCGTGCGAATCCCGACGAACCAGTTGTGGCGCAGCCGGCCCAGGACGTTGCCCAGCACGATGAGCATCACTGAGAGAGTTACGGGCACGACCACGTCGATACGAACGGCTGCGCCGCGCGCGGCCGCGGTGGCAAAGGCCCAGATCCCCAGACAGACGATGACCGTGATCCATCGGATGAGCCGGTGGGTGGGGAGAAACTTGGCGTAGTTCGCATGGCGCGGGTCGATCAAAGGCACGACCACCATCAGGGCATAGATGCCAAGGAACATGCCGAGCATGCCAAACGTCGCCCCCATGCGGCTGCCCCAGCCGTTGACTTCACCGTTAGTGCCCCAGTGGATGGGAACGCGCTCCGGCAGCGTGGGATAGACCCACGCCGCTGCTGCGAAGGCCAGCACAAACATGGCCAGAAGCGGCCAGTCCTCGCCCACGACGCGAGCGAGCCGGTACTCCGGCAGCGCCTCGGTCGCGACNNTCTTTCTCCCGTCGGCCACGCGCGCCCGCCGACTGCGTCTTGCCGCCGCCCTCGCCTTTGGTCACGTTCATGACCCACGAGAGCACGTCCTGGAAGACCGTCGTATTGAGCGAGTAGATGATGTTCTGTCCACGTCGCTCGTCGAGCACCAGGCCGGCCTGTTTGAGCGTGTTCAGGTGGTGCGAGATGCTCGGCTTCGTCATGTCGAAACGCTCGGCGATCGCGCCCGCCGCGAGGTCGCCCTTGACCAGCAACCGCAAGATCTCTCGCCGAGTTGGATCGGAGAGCGCCTTGAACGTGTCGTTGAGCGGTGACATCTCTCAGCGCACCTCAGTTCCTGTGGCCGGCCGTGACGCCGCGTGCGCCACGATCCAACCGGAGATCAGATCCAGAGCCGTGGGGGCGATCGTCTGCTCGATCGAGGCGTACTCGGCAACGCCACCCGTGCGGCACTCCTGGAACAGGTGGTTGAGGCCCGGCAGCACCGTCAGCGTGTGGTCCTTGTGCCCCGCCGCGTCGAGCGCTTGGCGGATGGCGGCGATGTGCGGCTGCGCGACGACCTGGACGTCCTTGTCGCCGACGAGGGCCAGCAACGGCACGCGCGATCGCGTCAGGTGATCGGCGAGAACAAGGAACGGTTTGTGGTCGAAGAGCGTCTCGTCGCGATCCGACGGGCCCGAGCCCGAGATGAGCACGACCGCGGGGAACGGGCCTTTGTCCTGCGGAGAGGTGAACGTGCCGGCGAGTGTCACGCCCTGCGCCTGGCTCGGGAACGTCACGTCTTCGCTCTTGTACGGAAACGGCGGCACCGGTAGCTGGGGCCGACGCACCGGCGTGGTCTTGGCCACCGCCTTGAGTCGGAGCGGAAAGTCGGTACCCCTCTGCCGCCAGGTACCGACGAGCTCGTCGCCGCGCTCATTGAGCCGCGCGTCGTACTCGGCGTCCACCGACGTGAGGCGCAGGTGCAGGACGCCCTTGTCGAGACGGGCCAGGTCCATGGGCAGTCCCAGCGCGCCCTGGTCCGGACTGTCGGCCGACGCGTGCAGCACTCCAGCGGCGTCGCGCTCCAGGTGCAACACGAAGCGCAGGCGCTGCATGCCTGCGTCCAGCACACCTTCCCAGGTCGTTGCGAGCGTCGTCGCCGACCCTGCGGCCGGTGGCA
>PMCG01000328.1:2347-7484 GCA_003155335.1 Acidobacteriota bacterium | reverse complement strand
CCTGGTAGTCGATGGGCGGGTAGGTCACGTTGGACCAGTGCGGCTCTTTCATCGTCAGCCAGTGGCGCAGAGCCTTGAGCCGCCACTCGAGGAGGAACGGCGGCTCGCCCTTCTTGCTGGAGATCAGGCGGATGACGTCCTCGTCGAGGCCCGCGGGCACGGCATCGGCCTCGATGTCGGTGACGAAGCCGGCCTTGTACTCCTGATTCGCAAGCTGTTCGACGTCCGTCATTTCGCTCATACCGCTGGCCTGTCCTTCGAAGCTGGCACACGATCCACGCAGCTCACCCGTCCTTCACTCACTCTACGNNCGGCCACGCGAGGAAGCTCCCGCACGATTGGGGAGCGATTACACCTCGCATGGCCGACGTCGCGCGGGACGCAAACGCGGAGCAAACGTGCTAGCCTGTTGAAAGATGCGGCTTTCGCGAGCGATTCTCACCATCGTTGTTGCCGCAAGCCTGGCTTCGCTTTTCGCCGCCGACGACGCTGCCGCGCGCAGCCACAAGCGTCGGCACGCCTCTCACGCGCGCGCCACTTCGCACAGCACGACCAAGGCGCCAGAGTACCCGGCGCTCATCAGCGCTTCCGATGCCTCCGCACGCGACCGTCAGGTCGGCGAGGCGTGCGTGCGTGCGCTCGCCGGCAGACACGGCTCGGTCGTCGCCATGGACCCGCACACGGGCCGCGTGCTGGCGCTCGTCAACCCTGACGTCGGCCTCTTCCACGCGTACACCCCTTGCTCGGTGTTCAAGATCGTGGTCGCCATCGGCGGACTGAGCGAGGGCCTGATCACGCCGTCCACACTCTTCAACTGCTCCGGCCGGTGCTGGACATGGCCCGGGCACGGCCCGATCGATCTGCGCCGCGCGCTGGCCGTGTCGTGCAACCCGTACTTCGAGTGGGTCGGAGAACAGCTCGGCTACGAGAGGATCCGCCGCTACGCGCACCTGCTGGGCCTCGGCGAGGTCTCGGGCATCAATCTCACCGGCGAGTGCCCGGGCGCGCTCCCCGCGAGTGTCCAGCCCGCACGCGTCGGCCATCTCTCGAGCCACGCCTCCGGGGTCACGACATCGGTCGTCCAGATCGCCGTCCTGCTCTCGGCCACGCTCAATGGCGGGGTCGTCTACCAGCCGCAGATCGCCGGCCCGGAGGGCTTCGTGCCCAAAGCGCGCTGGCAACTGCCGCAGGGCACGCGCCTCGACGGCTTGGCGGATGGCTTCCTGGCCGCGGTCAACGAGGGCAGCGCGATCACCGCCTTTGATCCCGACGTGATCGTCGGAGGCAAGACAGGCTCCTGCGCGCGGCTCGGCTGGTTCGCCTCGTACGTCGCCGCGAACGAGAAGCCGGACCTGGTCTTGGTCGTCTTTCTACGGCCGGGCAACGGCCACCTGGCCTCGACCGTCGCGGGGCAGATCTACCGCGACATCTACAAGCCAGCGTCCCCCACAGGATCTGCGGCCCTCGCAGTGCCGCATGCGGCGGTCGGCAGCGGCGGACTGTANNCTCGAACCCGTCCATCTCGGGCATGACCACGTCGAGCAACATCAAGTCGACGGCATCGCGCTCGAGCAGATTCAGCGCGTCCTCGGCCCCACCGGCGGTGACGACGTCGAAGCCGTTCTGCACGAGAATGGCCTTCACGAGGTTGAGAACGTTCTCGTCGTCGTCCACCGCGAGGATTCTCTTGGCCATTTTCGCCTCCGCCCTCGGTCCTGCTGGTAGCGGCGATTGTATCAGCGGGCGCGCGCTTGAGCGAGTGCCTCGCGCACGGCCTGGGCCGCGCGCTGCGACGCGCCGGACGCTCCGAGCCGCTCGCGCACCTGCGCCAGATCCACCCGCATGCTTGCCATGCGCACGGGATCGTCGAGAAGCGACAGCGCTTCAGCTGCTACGCGCTCGGCGGTGAAATCTCCCTGAATCAGCTCCGTCACCACCCGGCGGCCGGCCACGAGATTGACCATGGAGTAGTGAGCCACACGCACGAAACGGTGGCCCAGGGCGTAGCTCAGCGGGGAGACTCTGTAGACGACGACCATCGGAGTCCCTAGCAACGCCGCCTCGACCGTGGCTGTGCCGGATGCGATGAGCCCCAAATCGGCCGCACCCACGAGCGCATGTGTGTCCCCCTCGACGATCCGCACCGGGCGTCCGCGCAGCTCGCTCCGCAGCGCGTTGGCGTCGAGCGCGGGGGCGGCGGCCAAGGCAAACTGCAGCGACGGACGGGCGCGCCGCAGTCGGTCGATCGCCCCGAGTAGTGGCGGCAGGTTGAGCGCGACCTCGCGCGGCCGGCTCCCCGGGAGCAGGGCGATGAGTGGCGCATCTCGATCGAGCCCAAGCCCGGTCAGGAGGGCCGCGCGGTCAGGCGCCGGCCGAACCAGGTCTACCAGGGGATGTCCAACAAAGGTCACGGGCACGCCAGCCGCCTCGTAGATTGGCAGCTCGAAGGCAAAGAGCACGAGCATGCGCGAGACGGTCTCGCGAATGGTCTTGAGCCGGCCGCGGCGCCAGGCCCACACCTGCGGCGAGACGTAGTACACGATCGGTACGCCGCGACGCCTGAGCTGACGGGCGAGGCGCAGGTTGAAGCCGGAGTAGTCGACCAGTACCGCCAGATCCGGCCGTGCCCGATCCACCTCCGCCACGACGGCACGAAAGATGCGGCGCAGACGGGGCAGGCTCGACACGACCTCGGCTAGGCCAACGACCGCCAGGTCGCGCACGTGACCGACCAAGCGCGCGCCCTGCTCCGCGACGCGGTCACCGCCGAGGCCGAACACCTCGAGCGCGGGCACGTCGCCCTTCAAATGGCGCAGCATCTCGCCGGCGTACAGGTCGCCGGAGGGCTCGCCGCACGAAACGAGCAATCGGGCGGGAGAGGCCGTCACAGGTAAAGAGTATATGCTGGAGAGAGGGGATGGCTGGTGTGGGGACTGTCCTCGTGCATGTAAGGCTGTCCGCGGGCAATGACAGGAACGCTTTGACTGAGCGATCACAGTCCTTCGGGATCAACGACTTGGCAGGGTCGTGTCCCGGCCCGACGACGGCACGCGCATTGCTTCGTACCTGTGTTGGAGACGGACCTATGGTCGCAAGGAGGATGCCATGAACACACGATATTTGGCGCTTACCACAGTCCTAACGCTCGCGGCTGCGCCGCTGCTGGCAGCCGACGCATCTAGCCGCCATCCCAGCGGGTCAGGGTCATCGGGCGGCTCGTCGTCGGGCTCTTCCCGCGGCGAATCGTCCAGCGCCCGCAGTTCTGCCAGCGCCTCCTCGTCGTCCTCGCACCACGAATCTTCGTCGAGCGGGGCGCGCCGAGGCGACTCGCGCTCCGACGGCCGCCACCGCGGTCATGACGGTGTTCGGGTCTACGGCGGCTATGGCTGGGGCGGCTACCCCTACTATGGCTACTACGGCGACTACTACGGCGGGTACTACGGTGGGTACTACGGACCCTCCTACGGCGGGTACTACGGCTGGCGCGGACCGTACGTCGGATACGGCTACGCCTACGACGGCAACTACGGCTCGCTGCGCATCATGGTCGATCCGGACGACACCGAGGTCTACGTCGACGGCTACTACGCCGGCGAGGTCGACTCATTCGACGGCATCTTCCAGCGGCTCCACGTGAAGTCCGGGCGCCACGAGATCGCGCTCAAACGCGCGGGCTTCCGCACGCACCGCGTCCGCGTCTACGTGCCGGTGGGCGGAACGCTGCACATCCGCTACAAGATGGAACGCGGAACTGGCGTCGATCCCACCGAGGGCGTGGTCGGTGCGCCGGAACCTGCGGAGTCCTACGCGCCTCCGACCCGCGAGACGCAGCGCGAGGAGGCCCCGGAGCGAGAGGAAGCGCCGTCTGCTACCCGGGCCGGTGAGTTGCACCTCATCGTCAAGCCCGCCGATGCTGCCGTGTACGTGGACGGTGCCTTCCGCGGCAACGCCGACGACGTCGCGGAGCTGGGCCTGCCGCCGGGCAAGCACCGCATCGAGGTCGTGCGGCCGGGCTACGTGACGTTTGAAAGGGACATCGTGCTGGGCCCTGGCCAGACCGTCGAGCAGCGCGCCGAGCTGGCGCGCAGCGGCAACGCCCAGTAGCCGCGCCACGCACGCACCCAGCTCGCATTCGGCCTCGGGCCGCGGGGGACGCACTCCGCGGCCCGAATGTTGTCTCCGCGCTGCTCCCCGATTTTGCGCCGCCCGATCCTTTCTGATAGATTCGCTGCCGGTTCGCCCTTCGGCTCTCGCGACCCTCGGCGTGAGGCGAATCGTCTTTCCGAGACGCGGACGCCCGTTCACTATGACTCCGACGCCATTGTCGGCCGACTACCTCACGGCGCACGCGGCCATCCTCATATACCTGGCGGCCATCGTCGGCTTCCTGGTCGTCAACCTCGTCTTCTGGTGGCTCGTCCGTCCGAAGCGCGCATCGGAGGAGAAGCTGACCACCTACGAGTGCGGCGAAGATCCGCAAGGCTCGGCGTGGATCCAGTTCAACATCCGCTTCTACGTCTTTGCCTTGATCTTCGTGATCTTCGACGTCGAGGCAGCCTTCTTGATCCCCTGGGCAGTGGTCTACCGCGAGCTGGGCGTGCTGGCGTTCGTCGAAGGCGTTGTCTTCATCGCGATCTTGGTCTGCGCCTTGGCCTATGTCTGGCGCAAGGGCGACCTGGCCTGGGTGCGGCCGGAAGACCGAGAGTAGAGGGACGATGAGCGAGATCACCGGCCTGATCCACAACCGCTTCGACAGCGACAACGTCGTCTTCACGACCACGGACCAGGTCATCAACTGGGGCCGCAAGAACAGCCTGTGGTTCATGACCTTCGGCCTGGCCTGTTGCGCCATCGAGATGATGGCCACCGGCGCCAGCCGCTACGACACCGACCGCTTCGGCGTCATGCCGCGCGGCACGCCGCGCCAGAGCGATCTGATGATCGTCGCGGGCACGGTCACGCTCAAGATGGCCACGCGCATCAAGCGCCTCTACGAGCAGATGGCTGAGCCCAAGTACGTGATCTCGATGGGCTCGTGCGCCAACAATGGCGGGCCCTACTGGCGCTGCGGCTACCACGTGCTCAAGGGTGTGGACGAGGTCATTCCAGTGGACGTCTACGTGCCCGGCTGTCCGCC
>PMCG01000328.1:1302-2300 GCA_003155335.1 Acidobacteriota bacterium | reverse complement strand
GCGGCCGCTGATGGACTTCGCTGCGATTCACGCCCGGCTCGCTGAGCGGTTCGGCGCGAAGATCGTCGCCGCACAGCCCGAGGCGGTGAACCCGTGGATCGTCGTGGCGCCGGACGCGATCGTCGATGTGGCCACGTTCGCCAGGGACGACTCGGCTCTGGCCTTCGACAACCTGATGAACCTCTCGGCGGTGGACTATCCGAAGGAGACGCCACCGCGCATCGAGATCGTCTACCACCTCTTCTCGTACAAGCTGCGCCACACCTTCGTGCTCAAGGTGCACCTGCCGCGCGAACGGCCGGCCGTGCCCACGGTGGAGAGCGTGTGGCCCGCGGCCAACTGGCACGAGCGCGAGGCGTTCGACCTGTTCGGCGTCACGTTCAGTGGCCACAGCGACCTGCGTCGCATCCTCTTGCCCGACGATTGGCAGGGTCACCCGCTGCGCAAGGACTGGGTCGACCCGGACTTCTACAACGGCCTGCACGTCAAGCCGCCGGTACAGATGGCGGAGCGCGTGGCGGCCGGTGAGCCGCTCGGCGTGGGCCCGTTCGCTCAGACGCCGCCCAACCGGCACGCGGAGTGACCATGGCCAGCACCCCCCAGGTGATCAACGGGTTCGGCTGGCAGGTCGAGGATCTCGACACGGACGAGATGATCCTCAACATGGGGCCGCAGCACCCGTCCACCCACGGCGTGCTGCGCCTCGAGCTGCGGACCGACGGCGAGGTGGTCAAGGCCGCGCGGCCGCACATCGGCTATCTGCACCGCTGCTTCGAGAAGCACGCCGAGAACGTCGACTATCCCGGCGTGATCCCGTACACGGACCGGCTCGACTACGTTGCCTCGATGGGCAACTCGCTCGGGTACGCGCTGGCTGTCGAGAAGCTGATGGCTATCGAGGTCGCGCCCTACGTGCAGACGATCCGCGTGCTGATGGCCGAGCTGCAGCGCATCGCCAGCCACGCCGTGGCGATCGGCACCTATGGCATGGACATGGG
>PMCG01000328.1:0-1295 GCA_003155335.1 Acidobacteriota bacterium | reverse complement strand
GGCAACAAGATCTTCGTCAAGCGCACCGCCGAGATCGGGGTCCTGCCGCTCGAGGTGGGGATCGCCTACGATCTGACCGGGCCCAACCTCCGCGGCAGCGGTTCGACCTACGATTTGCGCAAGGACGAGCCCTACTGCGGCTACGAGACCTACGACTTCCAGGTCTGCGCCGGCCAGGGCCGCTTCGGGCCTGTCGGCTCGTGCTTCGAGCGCAACTGGGTGCGCGTCCTCGAGATGGCCGAGAGCGCCAAGATCGTGCGCCAGGCGCTGACCCGCATCGAGAAGATGGAGCGCACGCCGGTGCAGGAGAAGTGCCCCAAGCGCGTCAAGCCGCCCAAGGGCGAAGTGTATTTCCGCAGCGAGGCGGCGCGTGGCCAACTGGGCTTCTACGTCGTCTCCGATGGCGCAGGCGTCAACCCCTACCGCGTGCGCGTCAAGAGCCCATGCTTCACGGCGATGGGCGTCTTCCACGTCCTGGCAAAGGGCATGCTCATCGCCGACGTGGTGGCGCTGATCGGCTCGCTCGACATCGTGCTCGGAGAGATCGATCGATGAGGAGCGAGAGCTAACGTGGATCTGGTCTATCAGCTCGTCACGCAGCTCTACCCGGCCTTCACGACCTGGCCGGCCTGGCTGACGGTCACGATCGCCGTGCTCGTGTCCGGCGGCGTCCTGATGACAGTGGTCGCGCTCGGGCCGATCGTGTACGTCTACGCCGAGCGCAAGATCTCGGCCTTCATGCAAGACCGCCTGGGCCCGATGCGCGTCGGCCCCTATGGCCTGCTGCAGACCATCGCCGACACCATCAAGCTGCTGCTCAAGGAAGCCATCTTCCCACGTGACGCGGAGAAGCCTCTCTTTGTCCTGGGGCCATGCCTGGTGGTGACTGGCTCCTTCTTCGCACTCGTGGTCCTGCCGCTGGGCTCGCGCTTGCAGGTGGTCGACCTGAACGTCGGCCTGCTCTTCGTCGTCGCAGTCTCCAGCTTGTCGACCGTTGGCCTGATCATGGCGGGCTGGGCCTCCAACAACAAGTACTCGCTCTTCGGCGCGATGCGCTCAGCGGCGCAGATCGTCTCGTACGAGATCCCTGAGGTGCTGGCGCTTCTGAGCGTGGTCATGATCGTCGGCAGCCTCTCGCTTCAAGACATCGTCTGGGCCCAAGCCGGCGGCATCCAGAACTGGCTGCTCTTCCGCTACTTCCCGCTGATGCACGTGGCGTTCGCGGTCTTCTTCCTGGCCGGCCTGGCCGAGTGCAACCGCACTCCGTTCGACATCCCCGAGGCCGAGAGCGAGCT
>PMCG01000094.1:273-6699 GCA_003155335.1 Acidobacteriota bacterium | reverse complement strand
TCAAGTGGCGGAGGCGATATGGCGAGGATGCGTGATCGACTGACGTGGGCAGGGGCGGCGTTTGTGGCACTGTGGTGGGCAACGCCAGCGCTGCGGGCGCAGAGCCTGGGCGAGGTCGCGGAGCGCGAGAACGAGCGGCGCGCGCGCGAGGCGCAGACGGAGAAGGGCGACGAACACGTCATCTCGGGAGAGGATCTGAAGAAGCACCGCGGGAGCACGGCTCAGGGCGACTCCGTCCAGGGGGAGACAACGTCGTCTGGAGCGACAGCAGAAGGCGCTTCCACCGGGTCCAGGTCGAGCAGGACGGAGGACGCGGATGCCAACAAGGACTACTGGCGCGGTCGCCTAGATGCAGCGCGTGCGACGGTCGAACAGGCTGAGAAGCGCGCCCAAGAGCTCGAGGCTGCGGCAAGTGCGGCGCGCGGACGGCCGGACGCAACAGATTATGACGAGGCCCTGCAGGAGACCGAGGTGCGGAAGGCCCATATCGCCGAGTATGAGGCGGCCAAGCAGAACCTCGAAGAGGCGCGCCGGGCCTACGAGGCGCTCGAGCAGGACGCCCGCAAGGCCGGCGGTCTGTAACTGTCGCGCTCGTGAGGCCGCGCCCTCGCGGGCGGCCTAGTAGCCGTCGCCCGACGACGACAGAGTCGAGAGCAGGACCTGGTTCTTAGGATTGCGGGTCTCGCCCACGCTTGTCACCAACACAGCCGCGCGATCTGCGACCGGGCACTTGTTTTGGCAGATGCCGCAGCCGATGCACAGGTCAGCATCGACGCGGGGCTGCTTGACAACCAAGTGCTCCCCCCGGGCGTTCACCACCTCGGCTTCCTCGAACCAGATGGCCTTCTTGGGCGTGGGGCAGTGCTCCTCGCACACGATGCAGGACCGCGCGTAGGCATACGGCAGGCAGCGGTTGCGGTCGAAGTGGGCCAATCCGATCTTGACCTTCTGCTTCTCTTCCACGGAAAGCCTGCGAATGGCGTTCGTGGGGCAGACCTGCCCGCAGAGCGTGCACTCGTACTCGCAATAGCCGAGCTGCATGTCCAGATACGGCGTCCACATGCCCGCAGCGCCGGCCCGCGCGAGGACAGGCTGGATGGCGTTGGTCGGACAGATCTTCATGCACTCCCCGCAGCGAACGCAGCGCTCCAGGAACTCGGGCTCAGGGAGGGAACCAGGAGGCCGGATCAGGCCGGGCGCGAAGGAACGCCCGCCTGCCAGAGGCTCGACGCGCAGCAGGAGCGCGCTGCCAGCGCCAGCGAGGCCCGCGGCCAGCAGGGCGCGCCGCCCGACGTCAAGCCGCTCGTGCCTCGGCGCGCGCACGAAGTGGCGCAGCCAACGGATCGGCGCGCTCATCGGTGGGACTCCGGCTGGGGCGGCAGCGTCAGGCGGATGTGGATCGCCTTGGACGGGCAGACCTGGACGCAGTTCCAGCAGTAGAGACACTCAGTTGGCCGCCAATCGCCATCGGGGTTCGCGCCACCGTGGCAGTCGACGCGACACAGACGGCATTCGTTGCAGCTCTCGGCCGCGCGTGTGACGCGCAGCAGCGGGTTCTTGCCGACGATGCCCAGCAGCGCCCCGAGCGGACAGACATAGCGGCACCAGAAACGCTCGCGGCTCAGGTTGAGCGCCACGACGAGCACGAAGAGCGCGCCGATGAGGAATCCGCCGACGTAGTGGAGCGTGTCAAGCGGCAGGAAGTGGCGGCGCAGGACGTCGTACACAGGCTCGGAGAGCGCTGTCGCGTGCACCGGCCCGATCCCGGGATTGGCGGTGTAGAGCCAGGTGAAGGTGCCCTGAAGCGCCAGACTGGTCGCCGGGTAGACCGCGATGGCAAAGGCGCGGAACAGAAAGGAGAACGGATCGAGCCAGCCGACAGCGTTGAGCCCGAGCACGGCGCCGCCGAGGAAGAATGCCAGCGCCAGGTACTTGGCGCGCTGCCAGGGTGAGTAGCCACCGGCGATGAGTTTCTGCTTCGCCTTTCCGGAACGGAACGCGGAGAAGAACGTGTGCACAGCGCCGAAGGGGCAGATCCAACCGCAGAACAGCCTACCGAAGAACACGGTCAATCCGACTGTCGCCAGCGACAACAACAGCGTGCGGGGAACTGCGTGTGCGGAAAGCCAGGCCGCGAGCAGCACCAGAGGGTCCAGGTCGAAGAAGAAGGTCACGCCCCGACCCGGACGGTTGCCGGTATGGAACGCCGTCTCGAGAAACAGCCAGACGAACAAGATGAAGAACGCGGTCTGCGTCGCACGACGTAGCCAGATGGAGAGGGGTGCGCGGCGCGTGGTCGCCATCGTTGCGCGCTACAGCTCCAGACGTCTCGGGGTCAGCGACTCGAAGTCGATCTTGCCCAGCCCGCGCGCAGCGGCTTCGACGATGCAGCCGACTTGCTGCGGCTTGAGGCCGAACAGCGTTGCGGCCGCTGCGTCGCCGGCGACAGAGTCGGCGCTGGCGATCACCGTGTCCTTGCGCTTGACGTCCGCGAGGTTGCCGCCGGTCGGGCCATTGGCCGTGAGGACGCGCACGCCGTCGAGCACCAGGAGCGTTGGCTTGAAGAAGCCGAGCAGGTCGGGCAGGGTGTTTGCGAGGTCCTGGTGCAGACGGCCGCGCGATCCGCCGATCACGCCCATCAGGTTCTTCATCCCCAGCGTCACGCCAGAGAGGCCGTGGTGCTTGATGATCGGCACGTTGATGAATTTGTCGACCTCGACGGCTTGGGCGTAGACCTCCCAGTCGGTGAGGATCTTTCCCTTGACGGGCATCGAGCGGAACTTGCGCGTGTCCACGTAGAACGCATCGCCCCCTGCCTTCTCGACTGCGGGTTGTATGCCGCTGTTCGTGAAGGCGCGCTGTGCCGGGTGACAGGTGTTGTCCGTGACGAGCACCTTCTTCGCGCCGGCCTCCAGACAGAGTGTGACCACTGTCGCGACGACGTCGGGGTTGGTGTCCGCAGCGAATTCGGCCGCACGATCCCATCCAATGTTGGGCTTGACCATCACGACGTCGCCGCGCGATACGAAACGTCGCATCCCGCCGAGGGCGTCGATGGCGCCGCGCGTCAATCGCCGTGCCTCGTCAGCGATCGCAGCCGGATCGGTCGGAGAAGTCTTGGCGTGCGCAATCGCCAAGGCCGGCAAGGCCAGGGCCGCGGTTGCCTGCCGCGGTAGCAGGCCGGCCAGGCTAGCAGCAGCACAGCCCTTCATGAATGCGCGTCGGTCGAGAGCGGTCATCGTCACTGCCCCTTTCGCCAGACGAGACCTACCGAGGAGGCAGGTGCGTCCGAGGAGTCTGATAACATCCTCGCATGCGGCGAGCCACATCGATGCGCGGACAGCGATCACAACACCGCTCCGTCCTGATGCGCCCATCAGCGAGAATAGCATAGGCGCGGCGGACGAGCGGTCGAGCGTGAAAGGCAAAGCAGCAGGGAAGGGGGATCGGGGCGCCACCGCGCTCGCGGACGGTGTGCGCGTGTCAAAGAGTAGCGTGCGTGTCGTCGCCTTGGGTGCTGTGGACGAGCTGAACGCGGCGCTCGGCGTGGTGCGAGCAGCGGCGGTGCCGGAGTCGCTGCGCGAACACCTGGCCTCTCTCCAGCGCGACCTGCTGGCCCTCGGTGCCAACCTGGCGCGGCCCCTGACCACTACGGCAGGCGCGAGCGCTGAGAAGGCAAGGTGGTCGGAGGAGCGTGTGGAGCGCATCGAGCGCCTGCTGGAGGCGGGAGAGGCGCAGCTGCCGCCGCTCCGCAACTTCATTCTGCCGGGCGGCTCGCCTTCTGCCGCAGCGCTGCAGTGGGCCCGCGCGGTCTGCCGCAGCGCTGAGCGTGCGGTCGTAGAGCTGGCGGAAGAAGAAACGCTGGACCCAGCCGCGCTCAGCTATCTCAATCGCCTCGCGGACCTGCTCTTTGCGCTCGCGCGCGAAGAGAACCAGCGGCAGGGCGTGGCCGACGAGACTTGGTGAGAGACGGCACCTACCAGCCGATGCAGCGCAGGCCGGCGGGTGTCCAGGCGACCGAAGGCTTGGTGTTCTCGTACTGTCGCTGGCTCGCCGGACAGCGCGCGACAGCCACCAGAACGGTGTCGACGAACACGTTAAAGCGATAGGCGTGGCCGATTTCCAGGCAGAGCGTGATCTCGCGCGATTGACCGGANNCCGGAATGGAGCCGCTGTGCCTCAGTAACGGGCTCGTTCGGTCCGATGATGAAGGCATCCCCGAGCGTCTGCTCGTCATTCAGGAGCACGATCTGCGTGTCGTGGCAACCTTCGGTGCGATCCCAGAGTTGCTCGAGGAAGCGACAGCCAAAGGAACTGAGACCCGCGGCGAGCAACGCGAGTAGCGCGAGCTGACCTCGGGAGTTCTTCATGCCGCCTGCATTCTCCGGTGCGCGGGCTTCCAGGTCAAGCCCGGCGGCGTGTGCTCAGCGCAGCGAGAAGGTGATCGGCCGCGTGCGTGAGCGACGCGGCCAGCAGATCGGGAGCGGAAGCTGCGAGCGCATCGCGGTTTGGAAAACCTCCGGGGATGCCGATGACGCCGGTCCCGGCGGCGCGTGCCATTTGCACGTCCTCGGGGCTGTCGCCGACAAAGACGGCGTGGTCTGGCCTGACCTCAAGACGCGCAAGGGCGAGGAGGAGTGGGTCAGGCGTCGGCTTAGGACGAGGGGCATCGCCGGCGCAGACGAGCGCGTGCAAGTGGTGGTCAAGACCCAGCGCGGCGGCTTCCCGTGCGACGCGACGGGGATCCCCGCTGGTCACCAGACCCAGGCGCAGACCAGCGCCTGCCAGGCGCGCCAAGACAGCCGCCGCGTGCGGCAGTGGCAGGACGCGCTGCTCCGAGTAGAGCTCGAGCCAACGCGAATCGGCTTCGGCCCATCGTTCCTCGGCGAGGCCAAGGAGGCGGTAGGTCTCATGCCAGTCTGGAAGGTAGGTCTCAGCGAAGCGTCGCCGGTCGAAGGCGATGCCGTAGGACTTGAAGAGAAGCTGGTAACACTCAAAGGTGGCCGCCGCCGAATCGACGAGGGTGCCATCCCAATCGAAGAGCACAGCCTCCAGACCGGCATGATGGCTCAAGAACCTGTGGCCCTCCGGCAACAGCGGGCCCGTCACAAAGGTGTGCGGCGCAGCCTCACGCCTTGCTGCCCAGGTGCTCCATGACCATGAGAGCTACGGCCTCAGCGATCGCCTCAAGGTGGGCCTCGCCATCCTCGGCGTCGGCAGTCGTGGGATCGCCAATGTAGCCGTCCTCAGCGCCTGCTTCTGCCAAGGAGCGCGCGCCCTTCTTCATGGCGGCCTGAGGCCCGTCCGCCGGCGCTAGGCTGATGCGGACGGAGTCACGCACGCGCTCGGGTGCGACGGCCATCATGAGCGAGGTCGTGAACGTCCCGGCATGCTCGCCGAGCGCAAACGACTCGCCGAGCGGCTCTGCCCAGCGCTTCTTGCCGAAGTCCGTGTGGCAGGCGCTCACGCCGGCCTTGCGCGCCTCTTCGACGGCGAGCTTGACGGCCTCGATCTGGCGCGGATCCAGACCCAGGTGGACGATGATGACTGCGCGGAATCGCTTGGCAGTGGCTTGACAGATGTCGCGCAGCACCGCAGTCACGGTCTCGGGCTTGAGGCTGACAGTCCCGGCGAAATCCGCCGTCGAGTCGGCCAGCGAGTATGGCAGTGGTGGCAACACGAGCGCGGGTATGCGGCGCGCCTTGAGCTTGGCCGCGCCGCGTTGCGCGGCGGCGCACGCGATCACGGTTTGAGCTGCGACAGGGAGGTGGGGGCCTTCGGCCTGCGTGGACCCAAGGGGCAGAATGGCGACAGGGCGCTCTCCCAGCGCCGCGTCGATCTCGGTCCAGGCCATCTCAGACAGCAAGAAGTTATCGGACATGACTTGACGACGAAGAGGCCGCCTTTGCTCCTTTCTCGTAGGGGGTCTGGTGCTTCTGTGTCACGTGGGTTGATTCGGCGCTCCAGAGAGCAGCTTTATAGCCCATCGCAGGGCCAGAAGCCAGTGGACATCGTGGGACAAGACCTGGCTGCTCCTATTCCAGCAGAAGAGACACAGGGTTCTCCAGTGAACGGCGCACGTCCTGGAGGAACTGAGCTGCCAGCGCTCCGTCGACCACGCGGTGGTCGCAGCTCATCGTCACGTACATGCGCTGNNAGGATGGCGCTCTCCGGCGGGTTGATGATCGCCGTGAAGTGGGTCACGCCCAGCATGCCCAGGTTCGAGACCGTGAACGTGGAACCGGTGTACTCCTCGGGGTGGAGCTTGCGTTCGCGGGCGCGCGTGGCCAGGTCCTTGGCCTCGCGGGCGATATCGAGCAGTCCCTTGCGGTCGACGTTGCGGATGACGGGCACGATCAGGCCGTCCTCGAGCGCGACCGCCATGCCGATATGCACGTCAGCCTGCGTGGCGAAGTAGTCGCCCTC
>PMCG01000094.1:0-230 GCA_003155335.1 Acidobacteriota bacterium | reverse complement strand
ACACGTTCCCCAGGGGTGATCGCTGGCGTTCGCCTGATTCCCGGCCGCGATGGCGCGTGTGACTCGATGTCGCGTTTGATGATGCGGCCGTTCGGGCCGGAGCCCCTCACAGTGGCGAGCGAGACCTGCCGTGCAGCTGCCATGGCGCGCGCCAGCGGGCTCGCTTTGACACGTCCGGTGGTTGGAGCTGGAGCCGGTTCCGGGGCAAGCTCCGGCATGGCCGCCGGGGC
>PMCG01000303.1:14139-14267 GCA_003155335.1 Acidobacteriota bacterium | reverse complement strand
CCATTGGGCAGGGTGAGGAGCGGCGCATGCGCGTCCTCGACGATCTCCGGTTTGGCGTCAGACGCCCCTTGCGACAGCACAAGGTCTTCCGGCTCCGCATCCGGCCATTCCGCGTAGGGCCGGTCGAG
>PMCG01000303.1:12122-14063 GCA_003155335.1 Acidobacteriota bacterium | reverse complement strand
TCGAAGTAGCCGACCGGGTGCTCATTGAGGATCACGACGTCCGCGCTTTGCCCTTTGAGCCGCCAGTACTCTTGTGCCTGCAAGACCTGACGCACGAGCGGCAGGTCGTCCTCCTCTACCACGCGCACCAGCAGGATCGGCAGGTCGCCGGAGATGCTGTGCGGCCAGAGACCCTCCTGCCCGAGCCGCGACTGGGCGAGGATCTGCGGGCTCGCTCTGAGAGACCTGTCAGCGTAGAGCACGCGCGACGCCAGCCGTTCGAAAAGTTGGGCCTCTTCCTGCGAGATGCCGAGGTGCCGCAGGTCGCTCTGGGAATGCGCGAAGGCCAAGGCAAAGGTGCGCGCGGCTGCGCTGGGATCGTGGTATTTCTGGGCGAGGGCCACGGCAGTCTCCCGACTCGAAGCCATCCCTGTGGTGAACGACAGCCGCATGAAGCCGCCGGGCGCGAGGCGGATGCGTTGCCGCAGGCTGACGATGGGGTCGAGCATCACGCCTGTCGTCCCTGACAGAGAGCGGCCGTCCAGCGCTTGGGGATTGTCAGGACTGCGGCCGCGGCCCAGGAAGCGCGCGCGACTGGTCTCCCACTCGACGGGGCCCTGGGACCGGCCCTCCAGGCTCAGGACGTGCACGACCCACGGTGCGGCCTCGTCCGCAGCGCGCGGCCGACGCCGGCAGAGCAAAGCGGTGCTTTCGGGCAGGTACTCGGTCTCGATGAACAGCTTGCCGAACGCAGGGTGGGCCAGGTCGTCGGCAGCCGTGGCGAGAACGACCTCGGCATAGCTGGTGACGTCGATCTCGCGCGAGCGCTCGCTGTGGTTGGTGACCGCCAGCCGGCGCACCTCCACGTCGTGCTCGGTCGAGACAGCGATGTCGAGGTGTGTGCCAACGTCCTCCTCACGGCAGCGGAACGTGGCCTTGTCGATGAGAAAAGAGGCCACGTATTCCTGTGGCTCCTTGTCCACCGGATGATAGGCGGCAGACCACACTGTCCCGCTGCGCGCGTCGCGCAGGTAGATGAACTGGCTCCCCGGATCACGGGTCGGATCCTGGCGGTAGCGCGTCACCACGCGGCCGCGGCAGAAGCTCGCGCCTCCACCCGCGTTCGTCACGATCGCGGTGTAGTTTCCGTTCGACAGGAACTGCGCGTGCGGATACGCGGTGTGCGGCGAACGGAAGCGACGCACGGCTATAGCAGGCGCCGGTGCTGTCCGCGTCTCCTCGACAGGCCGCGGTTGNNAGCGAGACGAGCGTCATGCCCTCGTGGTGGGCCATGAAGGCCCGCACGACAGTCCCCTGAGAAGGGTCCTCCCCTGTCGCGACGCCGCCGTCCGCGTCGTTGGTGTAGCGGTGCGTGTAGTCGATGGCGTCGTAGTAGCCGTACGCTCCTGCGAGCCCGGCTTCGCCCAAGCGCCGCAGGTTCTGGACCGCCTGTGCCGGCTCGAGCATCGCCGCGAGCGCCGTAGCATAGGGAGCCACCACCAACTCGTCACCCAGTCCTCGCTTGAGGCCCAGACCCGGCACGCCGAAGGCCTTGTACTGGTACCGGCCGTGGCGGTCCACCAGGTTGTAGGCGCACTCTGAGATGCCCCAGGGCACGCCCCGCCCGCGCGCGTAGTCGATCTGCCGGCGCACGGCCATGCGGCACGTCTGATCGAGCAGGGTTCCCGGATAGCTTCGCATCACGAGCAGCGGCAACAGGTACTCAAAGAGGGTCGCGCCCCACGAGAGCAGCGTGGGATTTCCGCCCACGCTCGTGATCAGTCGTCCGAGGTGGAACCAGTGCGCCTCCGGAACGTCGCCCTTGGCGATAGCGACGAAGCTGGCCAGGCGTGCTTCAGAGGCCAGAAGATCGTAGTACGAGGCATCGAGTCGGCCCGGCCCTTCGGCATCCGCGAGCCGATAACCAACAGAGAAGATCCGGCGCTGCGGATCGTACAGACA